>PEAL01000615.1 GCA_002753725.1 Deltaproteobacteria bacterium | reverse complement strand
ATTCTGAGCAAGTGGTTAAGGGCTTATAATCATGTCGACGCAAGCTTTTAGCAGCTTGCATTTTGGCGCGTGCGCCCTTCCATAGGACACCGTCTACGCCGGGCGTTTTCCTGCCCTTGTTTGATGTCACTCGTTTTACAGCCATAAGCTTGGCGTGGAACGAGTGGGTCAGAAGCCATTGCAATACTTTTACCTTGCTAGATCTTCCTTCCAAAACCGCCTTTGTGATACGCATTTGTAGTCTTTTAACGTTGCGTTGTATTTCATCCCAAGTAATGGAATGCCATAACTTAGCATCGTCGACAAGGGCACCAGCTTTTTGGGCCGTCATTTGCGTTCTCATCTTAAAAGATTCTCCGAATTCTTTCACAATGAAACACCTGTTGGACGTCAGCAGCTCGTTTCGGTTTCAGTTGGCAGACATCTGAAACTTTTAAGCTTAAATCGTGTTGCAGATTCTATCCATCCTATTACAGGATGGCATTCGCTTCTTCCAACCTCTCCTAACCGTTCCTCCATAGACCTGCCTTGCGGTTGACTTGCCATGCATTGCACATGGCGAAGTAACGGTCTTACTACGTTCCGCTTTGTTTATCCAATGAATGACTTAGGTGCGTTCTCTACACCGGAAGTCATAACGATTCCGTGCAGGCAGTTATAAGACCTGCAACCTGACCCCTTGCTGCAAACGCAAGGAAGCAGCCTTCGACCTGATAATCCTCGTAGGTCTGTCCTCGATTACGATGCTTACAAACATTCAATTCCTTTCACCATATCATTCGTCCCTGGCCTTAACAGAAGAGGATTTCCTGAGGGGTTTTCATGTCACTAATCCAACCCAATTCGATCCTTTGTCTGCGGGGCTTCGCACCAACCACACAGCGCATGGCAAGCACGCCCGCATAGGGACTGGTAGGAATATACCAGGTACTCAAACACTTTATAGTAACTATAAAATATTGAATACACTAAACAAAGCGACATCGTGTCGCACTATAACCTAGTCTTATACGATTTTTTTTTCCGGACTCCACAAGATTCTTGGTATTAACCGACAACTTATATATAGTTAGAATTAACTTTTGTCAACGTCTTTAACAGAATTGTTTTATACGCGTAACAGTCTAAAAGCATGAGAAATTTAACAAATTATTATATTTTGAAATATTTATTGATAAACTTTTTGGTATAAATTTTGCAAACCGTATAAATTGATATTTTAAAATTACACCGACTTGACATAAGGATAATTTTACGACGTTTCTTCCACCTTTGCATATTCAAACATTGACGTTTAGACAAACCTGAATTTTTTGGTTGAATTTTTCTGTATTCGTGAAAGTGCCTCACTTGGGCTGTGCTCTTTGATAGCATCGTTTATATTATACGTTCAGAGGGTTAATAGTATTATAGCCCATTATTTTAATAAGATCATTCAATTTCTCATCAGCAACGACAAAATACCAATCCTTTGTTGCAATTAATATAAATGCCGCTAAGTGCAGTGAATCCAAAGTTCTTAATCCATATTCTTTTCCATAGTTATTTATCAACGATTCAGCTTCTTGGATTGTCGTATGTCTAATTGGTTCAACATAAAATGTATATAATTCTTCATTAAAACCTGATATTGCTATATTTAACTGATCTTCACTAATCTCATTATTTCTAAATCTTCTATACAATGCACAATAAAATTCAATTCGAACCAATTCTAATAGCCATATCTCATTTTGTTTTGAAGTTATTAAGTCTGTTACAATATCAGAACCTTCCTCTTCATAAAAAAATTTTACAAGAGCAGAAGTATCAAAAAATAATTTCATTATATTCTATCACCTCTATCGGAAAGTATATCAGCACTAAAAGAACCATGACAATTTTTAAGAGCTGATCTCACTTTTTGATAAGCTGGTATGATTTTTTTTGTTCTTTTTATGGGAGAATCTCTTTTTAATAAAAGAATCATTTCATAAACAACCATCAATTTATCAGGTTGTAATGTTTGCAGTTCACGAATAGCTCTTTCTTTTATTCTCATATTTTCAACTCCTTTTGATTATTTTCAACTGTATACCATAAAAATGTAATTTTGTAATGAATGGATACATGAAAATTTGATAATCAATCCATTCTATCTCTTTAACATTCAAATATGAATGGTATAAAGGTTTAGCAAAATAATTTATGCTAAAAATTCGAAAATTCTGGTGTAAAAGCGTTTTTGCGATTAAGTATACATCTAAATTTAAATCGTTTGCGTGGAGGCTCAGCGTTTTGTCTCAACGTGCTTGGGTCAACGTCCAAAAAATTAACCGATTGCGGGGAGGCTCAGCATTTTACGTACTTGGGTGAATGTACGAACTCTAAAGCAGTTGTGTGCTTGCTCAGCGCATTATCTCATCATGTGCATCATTTGAATCAGACGAATCATAGTTCTTTTTGCGTGATTTATTGTAATTACATCAAGTAACCGGGTGCGTGGATACTCAGTTTTTATCCCTTTTGAATAATATTGTAAATCAAACTTAATTGCATCAAGCACGTTTTGTTACTGGACTCTACGTCCCAAGTTTACGAAGATAATGTAGGAAATCACCGGCAAACAATGGCGCGTCTCTTGCGTATGCAAGAGGCGTGACATTGTTTGTCTGGCGAATTGAAGTGTTGTACGGCAAAGGGCTGGGGGTTGAAAATTTTACTTTACTACGAGAAGAAATCGTCTTGATGCTATCCTCATATACGGACGTTATGCGGTAGCATCAAGACGATTTCTTCTCGTAGCATAAAAATGAAAAATTTGCAA
>PEAL01000614.1 GCA_002753725.1 Deltaproteobacteria bacterium | reverse complement strand
ATTGTCTTACACTCTCTGCATCAGGTGGTAATCCTGAATACTATTTTTGGTCGACCAATATGAACTTGGCCTCAATGGGATTGTCCTTATCCCCAGAGGGTCTTTTATGTGGGACGCCTGAACAACCCTTCCGTGGTGAAATAACGATACACCTCAAAGACGATATTCAGAATGATGCAGACAGCGCCATGACATCATGCAGTGTGATATTAACATTTATGATCATATCCGAAAAACTGGTTCTGACCCCAACATTTGCTGCGCCTGCAAAACTGGATCGTTATTATTCTCAAAGTTTTACGGTTACAGGAGGAAATTTATCCTACTCATGGAATGAAGACCAGATTGATTCTGTCAATATTCCAGGCTTGTCTTTTTCATTTAATGACCATAAAGATACAATTATTTTATCCGGGATGCCTGAAAAAGCCGGTGAGTTTAATTTTATGTTACAAGTTATCGATGGTTATGCAAAAGTAGGCCAAACATATAAACTTCATGTCAATGAATCGCTGAAAATATCCCCCACAGAACTTGAAGATGCCATTCCTGAAAAACCCTATTCGGATGTTATTATTTTGGAAAAATTGGGGATTCCTCCTTATACATATAAAATCATTAAAGGCGCATTACCTTGTGGGTTATCTCTCAACTCGGAAACCGGTCAAATTACAGGAACTCTTTGCTCAACAGCAGAACATTCTTACGTTAACGTTGAGGTAACCGATTCAACAGGACTTGCAACAACTGACAGCGAGTATTTCCATATTTTTGTTTACAGCACCAGCCCTGACCCGGAAATCACAACATCAAGACTTCAATATGGATTGCAGAATCGTCTGTATATTTCAGATATTAAAGCCACAGGCGGTGTGTTTTCCTATCAGTGGTCCATCGATCCGGAAACACAACTGCCCGAGGGGCTGTCAGTGACAAAAATTGGAAACACGGCCCGTATTACTGGTATCCCCCTGGAATCGGGCACATTTTATGTCAGAATTCAACTGACAGACGCCAATTCGAGAAAAACAGATCGGTTATTTGAGATGACTATTTTCCCCAATGAGGGGGGCTTTGAACATTTTACTGAGTCCATGTCATCCTCGGATACATCCGTTGTCTTTCTTGGTGAAGATATTACTGTCAACGGTGTACCTGCCGAAGTGGGGGATGAAATCGGTGTGTTTGATAATGATGGAACCTTATGTGGCCGCACAATGATCTATGATGCGGGGATATACGCTATCAAGGTCTATGGCGATGATCCCTCTTCTACAAATATAGATGACGGTGCAGAAAAAGGAAATGGGTTGACATTCAAATTGTGGATAAATCGCACAAATCTGGAAATATCCTTATCAAAAAAAATGTTTGATCCACAAAATACCTTATGGAATGCATTTCCTGCATCACCAGAGAATCCACCGCAATGGACAGACAATGACGACCAATGGGGACTGAACATTGCTGCAGTAACCATTCAAGAAATCCCTTTAACATCAGGCTGGAATTTATTTAGTTTTTCTATAAATAAAGTTTTTTATACATCTACAACTCCCCCCACAGTGGCTACTTTGTCCAATGCTGAATTTGTAAAAGTTACTTCTTTGAATGATGTGCTTCAGTCGATTTCTGGAAAATATCAACTGATACGAAATGTTGATTCCAACACTTCACATATATATAATCCATTGCTGCCTGATTATATCAATAACTTACATTATCTTGCTGCAGGATATGGTTACTGGATAAAGATGTATGAGCCTGGAACATTCGTTATAGCTGGAACCGTTGCTGATGCTTCAAGCACATTATTATTACGAGAAGGATGGAATCTTATTGGATGCTGGGCCCCTGATGGACTCTATTCCTCTTCAGAAAAACCCGATATTGACGTCCCGAATCAAGTTGAATTTATTAAAATAGATGCCATTAAGACTATCTTCAACTCTCTCGATGGCAAATTCACTATTATTCGAGGATTTGATAGATTCGGTACAACAACCTATAACCCAAATTTACCACCCGTTCTGAATAACCTGAAATATATTAGTCCGGGCTATGGCTATTGGATAAAGTTGAGTGAACCAAAAACATTACATTATAAAATAGAAAGTATAAACCAATGAAACCCTCATTCACAATAAAACGGATTATCGGGATTATCTGGGGACTGTCTGTTTTTTCGATATCCCCCGTATGGGCCGACCATTTTATTTTTACCCCTGTATCCGTCAGTACAATGTTTCTCTATGGTGATACCTTTACCATCAATGGTGAGAATGCCCAGCAGGGAGATGAAATTGCAGTATATGATGTACAGTCCACTATTTGCGGAAAAAGTGTGGTTCAACAGGCCGGTTATTTTATACTGACCATCTATGAAGATGATATCAATACACCTGAAGATGAAGGCGCTTTGATCAATGAACCTCTGAGGTTTGTGATCTGGGATCAGAGCAAACAGATTGAACTCCCTGTCGAGCCTTCAATGCTGATTCAAAGCCCGTTTACATACGATTCGGTTGATATCTATCCACCAGCACCGCATCATCCACCCGTTTTTGAAGGCAATAATATGTTCTATGGGTTGGATATTGTCGTGGAAAAGCACGATTTTACTTTACCTTATATTATTAATACCCTAAAAATTCTTTCAGGATTCGATGGTGTTGATCTGGGTTTTTATCCATCATTGGTGGATAAAATTCAATTAAATGATGCGATTCGATGGATGAAAGAAATGGGGACACATTCTTTAGATTCGGAAGTCAGATTGCTTTTTTTGACTTCCGAATCTAAAGATTCA
>PEAL01000613.1 GCA_002753725.1 Deltaproteobacteria bacterium | reverse complement strand
TCTGTTAAGTCAAATATTGGGCATACTGCTTCTGCTTCTGGTGTTATGGGGTTAATCAAAGTTCTGTTAAGTCTTAAACACAAACAAATACCACCTTCCATTAATTATAAAGAAGAAAACGAGCATATCAATTTTGATCAAAGCCCGGTTTTTGTCAATAAATCCTTAATAAACTGGGAGATAAATTCGTCAGGTTCTCGCCTTGCTGCTATTAGTTCTTTTGGATTTAGTGGTACAAATGCTCATGCTGTAATTGAAGAATACAATGATGAACGTTTACGATATAAAATCTCAACTGAGCAAACGACGAATGAAACAACTGAGGCACAAATAATAGTTCTTTCAGCAAAAAATAAAGATCGTCTTATTGATTATGCAAGATTGCTTTTAGATTACTGTAAGGAAAATAATTCACAAAACGCTGAGGCTTTAATAAAGGATATGGCATACAGCTTACAAATTGGCAGAGAGTCAATGGAGGAACGTTTAGCAATAGTTGTATCAAGTATGGACGACCTGACTGACAAATTATCTTGCTTCATACAAAAATCAGAGGATCAGAAAGGAATTTATACTGGTAATCCAAAACACCACGAAGATAAAAAGGATATTTTAATTGAAGGAGAAGAAGGTAAAATCTTTATCAATGCCATTCTTCAAACAAGAAATGTAAGCAAAATTGCCCATCTTTGGGTGTTGGGCACTGAAATCGATTGGCAGTTACTCTATGATAAACCCCCAAAACGTATTTCATTGCCGACGTATCCTTTTGAGAGAAAACGCTATTGGCTCCATGAAAAGGAAAACATTCAGAATAATTTTGTTACCTCACACATAAGTCAGCTTCATCCACTGGTTCAACAAAATATTTCAAATCTTGAAGCACAACAATTTTCAACTGTATTAACCGGTAATGAATTCTTTTTGATTGACCATGTGATAGCAAATCAAAAAACTTTGCCAGGCGTTACATATATTGAAATGGCACTTTCAGCCTGCCGACAATCAACAAAAATCGCTTTTTCTGAAATCGCTGACATTGTATGGATTCAGCCCATAATTTTTTCAAATACGCCGCAGCAAATAGTAATCCAACTTTATCCATCAAAAGATCACATTGATTTCCAAATCAAGTTAAAATTATCTGAAAATCATGACCAATTAAGCACTCAAGGAAAACTTATTGCCAAAAATAATATTCGCAGGCCAACAATTGATATCCGGAAAATTCAATCACGCTGTTCACATACAATAGAAACCAAAGAAATATACGATAAATTTTTGCAAGATGGATATCAATATGGCAAGACATTTCAACCCATCAATAAATTGTATATGGGAGAAAATGAAGCCCTTTCAGATTTAATATTACCAGATGAAGTAAAATCAGATTTTGATAAATATCTTCTTCATCCTTCCTTGATGGATGGTGCATTACAAACAACTTCAGGAATTCTGAGTTTAGAATCATCTGATGATATTTTTATGCCTTTTTCAATAGGCAAAGTAATTTACTACCAATCCTTACCGGTTTCCTGCTTTGCGTATGCAACTTTAAAAATTCATTCAGAATTAAAAATATTTGATATTTCAATCGTGGATCATTCAGGCAATGTATGTGTAACAATAATAGATTTTACACTAAGACCCATTCCTAAAAAAGAACAGCCTGAAATGATTTACTTTCAACCTGAATGGCAGCAAAAAGACATTAACCTGATTGAAAATCCAATCGATGATAAAGTTCTAATTTTTACCCATACAGGCTTAGATGAATTCAACAAACGATGTCCAAATCATATCACTGTTACTACTGGTGAGTTTTTTAAACAAATATCAGAAACGCACTATTGTATCAACCCGAGTAAAGAAAAGGATTATCAAGAACTTTTTGATCAAATTGGCCAGCCTCCCAAATATATCATTCATCTTTTGTCTAATCAATCGTTTGAACAAAATGATGCCAGTATTAAGAATTGCATTTCTCAATCTTTGTTTTCATTGATTTATGTCTGCAAAGCATTACTCAATAATCAATTATCAAATATAGTTCGATTGATTTATGGCTGTCCATCAAACCAGCCTTTGTACGAAGCCATTTCAGGCTTTGCAAAAACACTTGCCTTAGAAAGTGCTTTTATTGAACTTAAAACAGTTTGCATGAATCGTATGTCTGCCATGTCTCACGAAATCATATCTGAATGCCTCATAAATGATGGCTTTGAGATAAATTACACCGATACCATAAGACAGGTTAAACAGTTGAAACCATTTAAACGATTAACACATAAATCATTTACCTTAAAAGAAAATGGCGTATATCTTAATACTGGTGGTTCAGGCATTTTAGGACAAATTTTTGCCAAATATATAGATAGTAAAGTTCAATCCACAATTGTCCTTTGTGGCAGAAAAGAAGCACTGGATCATGATACATTGACGCAATTGGAAGGATTTGCGTCTGATAGTGTTTATATTCAAGCCGATATGTCCATTCAAAAAGACGTTAAGCACTTAGTCAAAGCTATCAAAGAAACTTATGGCAAATTGACTGGAATTATTCATTGCGCAGGCGTTATTCAGGATGCATATATTATTAATAAAGATATTCAGGATACACTTAATGTCATTTATCCCAAAGTTTTGGGAAGTGCTTATCTGGATGATGCGACTCAAAATGATGACCTTGATTTCTTTGTTCTTTTTTCATCGTTAAGTGCTGCGATTGGAAATGCAGGGCAAAGTGATTATGCATATGCCAATAGTTTTATGGATGCTTTTGCAATATATCGAAATGATCTGGTCAAAG
>PEAL01000612.1 GCA_002753725.1 Deltaproteobacteria bacterium | reverse complement strand
TGATGCGACTCAAAATGATGACCTTGATTTCTTTGTTCTTTTTTCATCGTTAAGTGCTGCGATTGGAAATGCAGGGCAAAGTGATTATGCATATGCCAATAGTTTTATGGATGCTTTTGCGCGTTATCGCAATCATCTAAAAGACAATAATAAGCGTTTTGGTGTGACTGTATCCATCAACTGGCCTTTGTGGCAGGAAGGCGGGATGACGATTGATGGTGATTCTCAAAAACTTTATGCCAATATCTCGGGTTTGTTGCCAATCAAAAATGAACATGGAATTGATGCTTTTGAAACAGCACTTTCTGAAAACAAAGATCAAATAATCGTCAGTTATGGCCATGCTGCTAAAATTAATCAAATGATTGAAAAATTAAATCATCCGGAAGTCAAAAAAGATCAACAATTTTCCCCAAAATTGGATACAGAGGAAATAATTCAAGAAATTCATAAAGCTCTAATAACATTAGCCTCTAACATTTTAAAGGTAGACAGCTCAGATATGCAGATTGATGATGATCTTTATGATTATGGTTTTGATTCCATCACATTTACTCAATTTGCGAACATAATAAACGATAAATATCAATTTGAAATTACACCAACACTGTTTTTTGAATATTCTTCCATAAAGCAGATCGCATCAGCACTTTATTTAATAAATAACGAATATTTCAATAAATTATATCAGAAGAATAAAACAAAACATTTACAAAAATCAGATGTGCCAGTACATAAATTCACTGATATTCAAAAAGCACATCATCGTTTTGTGAAGCAAAAGAAAATTATGCCCCAATTGAGTCCTAAGAATCAAGATATTGCAATCATTGGGATGAGTGGTGTTATGCCAGGTGCAAAAAATTTAACTGAATTTTGGGAGTATTTGTCAGAAGGTATTGATTTAATTTCAGAAGTACCTAATGATCGGTGGGATTTTAGAACATATGCGGATAAAAAGAATTTACATCTCAGGTGGGGTGGTTTTATGCCAGATATTGATAAATTCGACCCTGAATTTTTTAACCTGTCTCCCAAAGAAGCAGAATTGATGGACCCACAACAACGCTTATTTTTACAAACAGTGTGGCATACTATTGAAGATGCAGGATATAAAGCCTCTGATTTTTCCGGAAGTAAAACGGGTGTATTTGTTGGTGTGGGAACATCAGATTATTCTGAATTATTAAGAATGCAAGGTGAAAATAATGCTTGGGTATCCACTGGAAACGCGCATTCAATATTGGCCAATCGCGTATCCTATTTATTGAATCTTCATGGCCCCAGTGAACCTATAGACACAGCCTGCTCAAGTTCTTTGATAGCAATTCACAGAGCAGTCGAATCCATACAAAGCGATAAATGCAATTTGGCCATTGTCGGTGGTGTTAATGCGATTTTAACTCCAACCCTTAATATTTCTTTCAGTCATGCAGGAATGCTCAGTCCAGATGGCAGATGCAAAACTTTTGATCAATCGGCCAATGGATATGTTCGCGGTGAAGGTGTTGGCGCAATAATTCTCAAACCTTTGCATGAAGCAGAAAAAGATCATGATCATATATATGCTATCATTAAAGGGTCGGCAGAAAATCATGGTGGTAATGCACAGTCCATTACAGCACCCAATCCAAATGCACAAAAAGAATTATTGATTTCAGCCTATGAAGATGCCCACATTGATTCATCAACTGTGACTTACATTGAAGCGCATGGAACAGGCACGTCATTGGGTGATTCCATAGAAATTGAAGCGTTAAAGAAAGCTTTTTCAAGCATGTATGAAAAACATGATAAAATAATTCCACAAAAGCCTGTTTGTGGTATTGGTGCTGTAAAAACGAATATCGGTCATTTAGAGACCGCGGCAGGCATTGCAGGTGTTTTAAAAATTCTTCTTTCTTTAAAATATAAACAAATTCCTCCAAACATTAATTTTAATACGATCAACCCATATATACAATTAGAGAATTCGCCTTTTTATCTTATCACGCAAAAACAAGAATGGAAATCATTGACAGATAACAGTGGAAATCCAATTCCAAGACGAGCTGGCATCAGTTCTTTTGGCTTTGGCGGTTCTAACGCCCATGTGGTTATTGAAGAATATGTCAATAACAATCCAATTCATGAGAATAATGAAGAGCAAATTATTGTTCTGTCAGCAAAAAATAAAGATCGTCTTGATGATTATGCGAAAGTATTATTGGAATATTGTTCTCAAAATCAGCAAAAAATTTCTATAGTTAATATGGCATACACTTTACAAATCGGCCGGGAAACAATGGAAGAGCGTGTAGCTATTGTTGTATCTAACATAGATGATCTAACTTGCAAATTATCCTCCTTTACAGAAAAATCAAAAGATCAAACAGGGATTTACACAGGTAATCCAAAACAAAACAAAGATAAAAAGAGCATTTTAATTGGTGGCAAAGCCGGACAATTATTTATTCATAACATTATTGAAACAAAAGATTTTGATCGGATTGCCCAACTTTGGGTATTGGGCATTGAAATCGACTGGCAACTGCTCTATGATACACCCCCAATACGAATACCTTTGCCAACTTATCCTTTTGAGAAAAAACGCTGTTGGATTCATAAAAAGCAAGATTTTGAAAATATTAATGTTTTCTCACAAGGAAATCAGCTTCATCCATTGGTTCATCAAAACATCTCAAGTATGGAAGTACAACAATTTTCAACAGTTTTAACCGGTAATGAATTTTTCCTGATGGATCATGTGGTAGATGGTCAGAAAACATTGCCAGGTGTTGCATATCTGGAAATGGCACTTGCAGCATGTAGACAAT
>PEAL01000611.1 GCA_002753725.1 Deltaproteobacteria bacterium | reverse complement strand
AAGCTAAAGCTTTGGGACTCCACTCAAGGAAATGCTATTTAATTGTGATCCCTACCCTCTTACCCACTTACCCATGAAAATCGTATAAATATCTTTTTAAATCAGTGCTATAAAATTTTTATGATCATTTGACCAAAATAATTCTTGACAACACATCAGGGATTAATTATATTCTAAGCATATGCACAATATTTAAAAACGATAAGGAATGCAAAATGCCCAGACCTGTAAAAATAAGAACCGTTTTACATCAGCCCTGCGAGTTTTTTTATGTTCCTTCAACTCATATTGCTTCAGAGACAGCATGTATGCAATTACCCATCGAATGTATGGAAGCAATACGTTTGGTAGATGTTGAAGGGATGAACCAGGCAGCAGCAGCAAGAATAATGAATGTATCCAGACAAACGTTTGGTCGTATACTTTCAAATGGCAGATCGATTGTGGGCAATGCATTGACATTCGGGAAAGCCATTCAAATTGATGGTGGAAACTATCAGATTTTAGAAAAAGGTCAACAACATCATAAACAAAAACGCTGTTTTCAGCAACAACAAAAGGAGGTAAATACCATGCCAAATAAAGATGGAACAGGACCAGGAAATCAAGGAAGAGGTGGCGGTCAAGGAAAAGGGGGGTGTAATAATCCCGGAGGCCGTGGAGGAAATGCAGGAGGTGGCTGTCGTGGTGGTGGTGGCGGTGGCAGAGGCTGCGGCCAGGGTCAAGGACGAGGCCAGGGTCAGGGTCAAGGACGAGGCCAAGGACGCGGGAATGGAAATTGATATTTCCAGATGAAACATTAAAAACTTTCGACAAAAAGGAGGTATCTTATGCCAGGATTTGATCGAACAGGGCCACAAGGGATGGGACCCATGACCGGTGGAAAACGTGGATATTGTCGCGTCAACGCTGGTCAGGAAGTAATGTATGGATGCTTTGGAGGCGGCAGGATGAACCGACGAGGACATCGCGGAAATTTTGCCCCAGGTCGAATGAGAGGTGGTTTCGGAAGAAGAGGACAGTATCCTTTTCAAATGAACGATGCAATGCAGGCCTCGCCTGTGTACATCAACAAGGCAGATGAATTAAATTTCTTACGAAATGAAGCGCTTGATTTAAAAGAGACACTTAAAAATATTGAATCACGCATTACTGATTTGGAAACCGAAGACCAACCTTCCAGTTAACCCATCTACAACCGAAGTGCAAAAAAATAATTTTTTTTGCACTTCATTACAGTTCAACATGGATTTTCACGGTAAAAATTAAACCGTACTTATGAAATTGTCATTCCCTCAAAAATTAACTTTTTATTATCTGCCCACCAATATTCTTCCGATGAAAAATTTGATCCCACAATAACTTATTTTTAAAGTACTTGGAGTCCATTTATCTTCATTGCGCCGATGTAGAAAATAGTCTTCCAATTGCCTTTCAGTGATCTGGGTCGGTTCTTTGTTGTAAAATTCAATTAATTGTCGCACTGATCTTGCGTACATTTTTTGCGTGGAATCGATTTTACCAGCGACCTGAAGCATTCTAACAGTTTTTGTGTACCATTCAGTTTTGATACATTTATTTTGGGTTGGCCTTTTAAGGTCAGGTTTTGAATCGTTTATGACTCTCGATTGTTGATTTTTAATTTCATTTACATACATGACAATACTCCTTTCATTGAAAAAATAATTAATTATTGGAGCCTTATTGGCTCTGAAAGAAGTATCTGATAAAAATATTTGAAATGCAAAAAATGAAATAAGAAGAAAGGATGGATGGTGGCTTATTCGATATTTTTATGAAAAAACGTGGAGTTACCTCCAACTGCCGCGAAGCGGCTTACTTGAACCGCTTGTTATACGGACCTTTTTCCGTGATGCACTTACTACTACATCTTCTTTATTTAAATAATCTTCAATTTTGAATTTTCTTAAAGATAAGAATTTCTTTTCTATGGTAGCTAATTCATCAATTTTTGAATAAGAATATTTTTTAAGAAAAAACACATATAATTGGCCAATCATTTTTTCCCATTTCTTACCGCGTAGTAGTCTTTCAAGTTTAATCACAACATCATTACAATTTTGTTCAATTCCAAAGATGTCGAAATATAAAGAATCCTGAAATTGAAGTATGAAAACTAATAGATCAAATTTAGATTTATGTTCATCCCCATTCTGTGATTTTGTACAAATTGCCTTTGTTAGAGAATCAGTATTCTCAAGTAAAACTTTCGAGAGCAATTCATTTCCCAATTCTTTATGTATTGCCTTTAAAATAAAGAGTTCTTTTTCACAATCAGAACTCATATGGATATTAATTTCATAGGGAACGTCATTTTTTATTTGATTAAATGATAGCTCACTATTAAAATAAAAGAATTGTCTTTCCACGTATTGTACTGATGTAATTAACCAATTAACATGATTTTGGATATCTCCTTAGTAGTTCATCGCCTGCATTGATATCAGTATTATAATTTCCAAGGACTTTACAATCATGGAAGGATGCGGCTAATATATTATCAATCTGTTGTGTAGGAATAGTCTGTATATCATCAATAAGTATTATTGATTGCTGTTTTGGAGCAATTAAATCTATTGCATTTGTAATTGACTCTTTATTTATTCTGTATATATTCCATCCTTTTTTTAAATAGCGATAGGCAATCTGGTATGTTAATAATGACTTACCGCTCCCACTAGGTCCTGATAGAATACATTTATTAGCTAAATCTAACTTTTTAATAACTTCATTAATGATTTCTACATTCTCAGGACAGGAAAGAATATTTTTTTCATTTAACCCAGTGCATGTCAA
>PEAL01000610.1 GCA_002753725.1 Deltaproteobacteria bacterium | reverse complement strand
AAGGTAAAATTATTATAGCCCTTGCCGCTAAGTTCGGCAAAACCAGATTAATAGACAACATTATCTTCAACGTCAAATGAGCACAAAACAAAAAAAATTACGCGTCGGAGTAGTTGGATGCGGTGCCATCGGCTCTCGCATGGCTATCACCATTCACAAAGAGTTTAAAAACGTTTGCGCGCTGAGTGGTATTTTTGATACCTGCCCCGCAAAAGTTTCCGATTTATCAAAAAAACTTTCATCTAGAAAATTTTCAAAAAGAACATACCCAGAATTATTAAAATCCTGTGATTTAATCATCGAAGCGGTTACGGCACAAAGTGCCCCGCTCATCGTCAAACAGGCGCTAACAGCCAAAAAGATTGTCTTAACCATGAGCGTGGGTCAGCTCTTGTTATCTCAAGACCTTATCCAATTAGCCAAAAAGAACAACTGTCCTTTATTAATCCCTACCGGCGCCATCGCTGGGTGCGATGCCATCAAGGCAGCTAGTTTAGTCGATTTCAAGAAAATTACCTTAACAACACGCAAGCCACCAAGAGGTTTAGAAAATAACGCCTATTTTACACGCCGAGGCATTGATTTGTCGCGCATCAAAAAAGAAACGATTGTCTTTGACGGAACGGTTGAGAAAGCAATAAAATATTTTCCAAAAAATATTAACGTTGCCGCCACGCTGGCATTGGCCTGCGGTCAACCAAAAAAATTACGTGTACGCATCATCACATCGCCAACGTTTAAAAGTAATTCTCATGAAATTGAAATGATGGGGGCTTCTGGACGTATTGTTACGCGCACGGAGAACGTGCCGTGTCCAGACAATCCTAAAACGAGTTACCTAGCTGTTTTATCCGGCCTTCAAATGCTCAAACAATACTGTTTAGGCATAATGATAGGGACTTAATATTAATTAGAGAAAGGAGGTAAAAGCATGGCTAAGAAAGTAACAAAAGTAGGTATTAAAAAAGAAAGTGGTTACCTTTACTTTGTGGACAAAGCAGGTGACATTTCTTGTGCCAAAATGGCTCGCGGCGCTAAAAAAGGCGGAGCTCCTAAAAAAGTTGCTAAGGTTGGCATAACGAAAGAGGTAGGCTTCCTTTATTTTATAGATAAAGACGGCGATATCTCATGCGCAAAGATGGTCCGCGGAGGAAAAAAGAAGAAAGCGGCAAAAAAAGTTGCTAAGAAGAAAGTTGTTAAGAAAGCAGCTAAAAAAGTTGTTAAGAAGAAAGTTGTTAAAAAAGCAGCTAAAAAAGTTGTTAAGAAAGCTGTTAAAAAAGTTGTTAAAAAAGCAGCTAAGAAGAAATAAGCTGGTTTTTGTTTCATTGACAACCCCTACACATTCATTGTGTAGGGGTTGTTTTAAATAGGCTCCCGTCAAAAGTATTTATTCATGTCTTCAAACTTTATTACAATAAAAAACGCCCAAGAGCACAATCTCAAGAATCTCGACCTGAAGATTCCTCGGGATCAATTTATCGTTATTACGGGTTTGAGCGGGTCAGGGAAATCCACCCTGGCCTTTGACACTATTTACGCTGAAGGTCAACGGCGGTATGTTGAAAGCCTGTCGGCCTATGCCCGTCAATTTCTCGAACAACTGCAGAAGCCTAATGTCGAATCGATTGAAGGGTTATCGCCGACAATTGCCATTGAACAGAAAACGACCAGCCGCAATCCCCGTTCAACGGTTGGGACCCAGACAGAAATAAACGATTATCTACGCCTTCTTTTCGCCCGCATCGGCACCCCGTATTGCCATCAATGCGGAAAAATAATTGAACGGCAGTCCTCTCAAGAAATTGTTGAACAAATTTACACTTATCCCGTAGACTCAAAAATTCAAATCCTCGCCCCGTTAGTGCTGGGCCGCAAAGGCGAATACCGCAACATCGCGCGGCAAGTGGCTAAAGCAGGGTTTTCCAGGCTGCGCATTGACGGCAAAACCTATGAAGTGAACGATTCATTCAAGCTGGATAAATACAAAGTTCATAATATTGATGTTGTTGTTGATCGCCTAGCGATCAAACCCGCGGCGAAAAAACGCCTCGCGGATTCTATCGAGACCGCGCTTCAGGTGGGTAAAGGCATTGTCATTATTGATTTTCTGAATGTTCATGAGGAGAAAATTTTCAATGAAAACTTTTCCTGCGTCAGCTGCGGGATCAGTTTAACCGAGGTTGAACCCCGGTCGTTCTCGTTTAATTCGCCTTACGGCGCCTGTCCGACCTGTAATGGGCTTGGAACGCGCATGGAGATGGATGCTGACTTATTAATCCCGGACGATCACAAACCCTGGATTAATGCCATCGCGCCGAGCAAAAAAGGACAGCGCCATTACCTGATGTATTACCGCGCGGTAATGCGCGAGCTGGCCGCGCTTTACGCGGTTGATCCGTACACACCGGCGTCTGATTTAACGTCATCCTTTAAAAAAATATTGTTTTTCGGCTCCCAAGACAGCATCTGGGGCAAACCGTACGAGGGCATTATTCGATACCTTGAGCGCATGTTTCAAGATACCGACAGCGATTGGCTGAAAGACGAACTGTCGAAATACATGTCTGTTTTAGCGTGCCCCACGTGCCAAGGCGCCCGATTAAAGAAAGAATTCCTCGCGGTCAAAATCAATGACCTGAATATCGCGCAGGTGTCGTCCTTCTCTATTAAGGAAGCCAAAACCTTCTTTTCAAAATTAAAACTATCCAAAGAAAAAACAACGATCAGCGAACCGATCCTCAAAGAGATTTCCCGGCGCCTGGATTTCTGCGTCAATGTCGGGTTGGATTATTTAACCTTAGACAGAAAAAGCGCGACGTTAT
>PEAL01000609.1 GCA_002753725.1 Deltaproteobacteria bacterium | reverse complement strand
AAAATAAAAACAATGATCTGAAAAAAACTGTTTTTTTATATTCTATTATAAAGAATAATTGAAACAACTGTTGAACAATGAGGTCAAAAATGAAAAAATAATTTTTTTGATATTTTCATTTCAGTATAGTTATTTATATCAATAATTCAATAATCAATACCTGGTAATCGACAACTTTATGATAAACAGACTCTTCTCCACCAACACCTATAATTTGAGAGATCGTATCATTTGCTTCAGGTTTAACTCCAATAGATCATAATATTCGTGATTACCTTGTACTCTAATTTTTTTTAAACCTTCCAATACAACCCATTTATTTGGGTAAGATTTTCGAACATCTATCCAATTTATATTCTAATCTCCTTGACTTTTAAATAAGAAAGTTAACTTATTTAAAGCTCATTTCATATGAGTTGATTCAAAAATAGTGTTCGGATATTTGATTTAACATTTCGTAAATATTACGTATTCATTTTTTATAGAAGAAATATTATTGCATCAACCAATTAGAAACGAGCTTTAGTCATTTTATGATTTTATTATCATGAACTTATGATGAGAGCAATAAGCAGTCGTCAATTTATGATGCAATTTTTGATTCACGCACCTGGGTGAATGTCCGAACTCTAAATAAATATGCCCTTGTTTGCGCAAGAGAAGGATTCAAAGTGTATGCCTATAAACGCAATGCTGAAGGCTGGGAGCAAACGCAAGTCATTTCAATACCTTCGTCCAACAGTAATGATAAACCCATTAGTATTGCTATGGAAAATGAATATGCAGTGGTTGGCAGACCTTATTACATGAAAAATAATAATGGTTCCAACATTTATTATTATGGCGCAATCATGAATTATCAACGATCAGGCGATACCTGGTCTTTGGTGTCAACCATTTATCCGACTGAACCCACCAGCGGCACTTATGGTTCTTATTTTGGCGGTGATGTCGCTATGAAAGGCGATTATTTAATTGTTGGCGGGCGTGCTTATTCAGATTATCGCGGTTGTGCTTTTGTGTACAAAAGAAATGGTTCTTCCTGGAGTCAAATTAAAAAATTAACCCCATCAGATGGCTATACCTATCACTATTTTGGTGAAAATGTCGCTATTTCAGATAACTATATCATCATTGGTTCCAGATACTACAATTCCAGAGGGGCTGCTTTTATTTATAAAAATTCTAATGATTCATGGTCTCAAACTGCAATGATCACAGCAAATCCATCTGTCAACAGCACTTACTTTGCATTAGATCTTGCCATTACAGATACCCACGCATTTGTCGGATGCAGCAAAGATGCGGTTTATGTTTTTGAACGCAGCAATGAATCCTGGTCTCAAATTGACGTGCTGAAACCGCAGCAGACAGGTGAATATTTTGGCCGGTACCTTGCCTTTGATGGGAATAAACTGGCGATAGCAACAGATTCTTATAATACAGTACACAGTGAAAATTCCGGAAAAATTACGCTGTTTAAATTTGAAAACAACTCTTTTACGCAGATTTCTACCTTATACCCCCATGCAGCATATGATGCTGCACAGGGATTTGGTTCCAATTTATACTTTTCAGGTAATATGTTAATCATCGGCGCAGGCTTTCATAACTCCTGGAAGGATTTTGATGAAGCCTATATTGTTTCATTGTCATCCGCTTTTTTGGATATAGAATTTGATCAGTATACAGATCGCGCCATCCCCTTTTCAGTATACTCAGAATCTGGCGGTGATCTGACCTTATTGATTCCAGCTTCCAATCCAACCAATATACCCAATTCCAATATCAATATTTCAAACTCCGGAAGCAATTCAATGGTCATTTCCACACAGGCAGACACACCGGTGAATATGGAAATGCTTGTTACATCAAAGGCAAATGAATATGGAAGTGTTACCATGACTGCAATCCTGACAGATACCAGCGGTCATTCAACAGAATTTCATTTTATGCTTCACAGCAACAATCCAATGATAAAATCAGAAATCATTAAACCGGATGGCAATGAATACCACAAATTTGGTTCTTCCATTGATGTTGATGGCACCACTGTTATTGTTGGATGCTCAGAATACACAGGGATATTCAATGAAGATCTGGGCGGCGTATTTTTATATCAGGGAAGTGCAACAGATACCCAAATAATTGATTCATATAACCCTTACTACGTAAAACAAGGTTTTAGTGTTTCTATTTCAGGTGATAACGCATTCTCTACAAATGCTGATAGATACAAAGGACTATACTACTTTAGACGTGTAAACCATAGGTGGAGAATTCATCAGTTTGAAAAAACCGATACATACGATATGTTTAAAGATGGATATCCGGGGCAAAATTACGCCGAATCAATGGATATGGGCAATCGTTATATTATCGCAGGATATGAAGGCTATGGCGCATCAGGCAAAACTTATGATGGTACTGGCGGTGCATTTGTACTGAAATTAAATGAAAATGATATATGGGAAGAACAAACTATTCTTGTTGGCGGAGACAGCATTTATGAAGATGAATTTTCAAAAAAAGTTGAAATTGA
Organism: Deltaproteobacteria bacterium; assembly: GCA_002753725.1. Lineage (GTDB taxonomy): Bacteria > Desulfobacterota > Desulfobacteria > Desulfobacterales > Magnetomoraceae > Magnetomorum. The sequence goes on along the minus strand of PEAL01000609.1, from coordinate 303 downwards.
TGGGCAATATGCCATTGTTTGCAGTAAAAATGATATATATGTTTACAATGGTCAGGACAGCTCATGGACAAAACAACAAAAAATTACGCCGGCATCATTTACGTTGTCAGATGCTGCATTAGCAGGCGACTATATTGTTGCGCTTGGCACAGGTAATGAGATTGCCACGAATAATGGCAACCCTGTTTATGAAGCGGTTGTCCTTGTTTATAAAAGAAATCTGTCCACATGGAATATTCATCAACAAATTGCTTTTGATTTAGGAGGGCCGCAAACGAGCCTGGGACGTATTGCAATCAGCAA
>PEAL01000608.1 GCA_002753725.1 Deltaproteobacteria bacterium | reverse complement strand
AATTGAAAGATAGAGTCTCCTCAAAAGAAAATAGCATGAGGAACGAAAGATATTGATTTTCATCAATAAATTATAGCTCAGAAAGGAATAAACAAATGAACCCCAAAAAACGTATTCTCAGTGGCATGCGGCCAACAGGTGCACTTCATTTAGGCAATTACCATGGTGCTCTGACCAACTGGAACAATATGCAGGATGAATATGAATGCTTTTTCTTTATCGCAGACTGGCATGCATTGACCAGTGATTATGAGAATACAGAAAATATCCGAAACAATATCCATGAAATGATGATCGACTGGTTAAGCGTAGGGCTTTCACCAGATAAAAGCACGCTTTTTGTTCAATCGGACATAAAAGAACATGCAGAATTGTTTTTATTGCTGTGCATGATCACGCCCACGCCCTGGCTGGAACGGAATCCCACATATAAAGAACAAATCACTCAACTGTCCAATAAAGATTTGTCAACCTTTGGTTTTTTAGGATATCCCGTTCTTCAAGCCGCAGACATTATCATGTATAAAGCTGATGGCGTCCCTGTCGGGATTGATCAGGTACCTCATGTGGAAATAACGCGTGAAATTGCCAGGCGTTTCAACCATTTTTATGGTAATGTGTTTCCAGAACCACAGGCGATTCTTACTCCCACACCCAAAATTCTGGGGATTGATCGAAGAAAAATGAGCAAAAGTTATCATAATGCCATTTTTCTATCCGACAGCAGTGACGTGATTCAAAAAAAAGTCAATGAAATGATTACCGACCCTCAACGAAAACGCAAAAAGGACCCGGGCGATCCCTCTGTTTGCAATGTGTATGATTTTCATAAGCTCTACAGTGATGAATCCCTCATTGCCCAGGTTGATAAGGAATGCCGAAGTGCAGAAATTGGCTGTGTACAGTGTAAAAAAGCAATGGCAACAAATTTAATTTCGAAAATAGCGCCGATTAGGGAAAAGCGAAACTATTATCTGGACAGGCCGGATACTGTCAAAGAGATCATTCAGGCAGGTTCAGAAAAAGCGCGGGCCGTTGCTCAGGAAACAATGAAACAGGTTCGGGCAGCGATTCAAATATGTCCAAGACCGATTGCAATTCTTCATAAGATATAGTATCAAAAATTTCCAACTTTTGAGGAATGCGCCCTATTAAAATTCATTTCAACACGTTCAAATGATTCAACGCGATAAAGGAGATATTTTTGTGCTATTATTAGACATCGAACTATTCAGAGCATGGTGCCTTCAACTTCCGGAAACAGTCCTTGAAACCTCAAAACAACAGGAGTATTACAAAGTCCATAACAAAACATTTGCAGTGATCGATGCTAATGGCATTAGATTGAAATGTTCGCCAGAAAATTATGAGATAGCTATTCAAAATCCGGATATAGCACCTTCAAAAACTTACGCCGCTTTTCATTGGATTTGCATCCATGATTTCAGGAATTTGTCTCTTGATGATTTTCATGAATTCATTTTAAATTCATATGAAATCATTGTTAAAAGCTTACCCAATAGAATACAAAAAAAGCTTTTAGAAAAACTTGGACATGAGATTGATTCCCCCTGGAAAGATGTGATAGGTATTTTTTTTAAAGATTTTATTGAATTTTTTGCCCCAGACATTTCGAGTGATATAGACTGGAGCAAATCACCACTCTTTATGGATAAAGAACTCTCTCAAATTATGAGAGGGGCAAAAACAGGTAAACGATTTGTTGATAAACTGGTACAAGTGTATAGACATTCCGGGGAAGAACGTTTGGTGCTATTTCACATAGAGGTTCAAGGACAAAGACAATCTATTTTACCAGATCGTCTGTATACGTATTCCAATCGACTGGAAGACATGTATAATATGCTGGTAGCCAGCTTTGCTATTTTGGCAGATGATGATCCTAAATGGCGGCCCACGACGTTTAAAAGGGAAATATGGGGCACGCGAAAATATTTCGAGTTTCCAATCATTAAACTATTAGATTATAAATATCATTGGGAAGAGCTTGAAAAATCAGATAACCCGTTTGTAATAGTAGTGATGGCACATTTAAAAATGTTGGAAACTAAAAATGATTTTAAAAATCGTTTGCTTTGGAAAATTGAGTTAACCAAAAGCCTATATGACAAAGGATACACTGAAGAAAAAGTGCATGCTTTGTTTAAATTCATTGACTGGATAATGGTGTTACCTCGGCAGTTGGCAAAAACGTATCAAACAACCATATATCAAATTGAAGAGGAGAAAAAAATGAAATATATAAATAGCGTCGAACTAATTGTTCTTAGGGAAGCTAGGGAAGAAGGTATGGAAAAAGGTATGAAAAAAGGTATGGAAAAAGGTATGGAAAAAGGTATGGAAAAAGGTATGGAAAAAGGAAAAATTCTTGGTCAAATTGAATTGCTTAAAAATTTTAAGACTATGAAAATGCTTGCTAAAGACCAATATAATCAAATGATGCGGACATTTAAATCGCAATTAAAAGAATTATCACAAAACCAACAAAAGATTCAACCAGCAACTGCGTAAAGAATGGATGACTATAGACCTATGCGGTTTTATAGCATTAAGCTTATTATTTATTTTCATTTCGTTATTAGTATTATGCATGTATGATCGTTAAACCTTGTTGCTTTTTGTAGCAGTTCCGACCTGTTCAATATAATTTTTTTTAAATCTTTGCCTTATGCATAGCTTTTCGGTATTATAAAAAATTTTTCCGGCAATGATAATTCTCAAAAATCAACATTTTGGATGAATTCTATGCTTGCATCGACAAATAATATTCCCAAAGAACTCTTGTCTCAATTGAGTGATCAGGTTTGTAAAAAACTGGGGCTTGA
>PEAL01000607.1 GCA_002753725.1 Deltaproteobacteria bacterium | reverse complement strand
TGCGGAGAAGGTAAAACACTGACAGCTGCTTTATCGGCAGTGATAGCAGGCTGGAAAGGAAAACCCTGTCATATCATTACCGGGAATGATTATCTGGCAGATCGGGATTCAAACGAACTCGCCCCTTTTTATCATTATTGCCATGTGGATGTGGGCAGCGTGATCAGCACCATGTCTCCTCAGGAACGTCAGTTGAACTATGCGCAAAATGTGGTTTACACGACCAGTAAGGAAATTCTGGCTGACTTTTTACGTGACAGGCTTAAACTGGGTTCCTGTCATCATCCAGGTTTGCGTTTGATCAAATCGTTCAACTCTTTTCAAAAAAAACACTCTGACGATCTTGTTATGCGAGGGCTTCACACCGCCATTGTTGATGAAGCAGATAGTGTTCTCATTGATGAGGCTGTCACGCCTTTGATTATTTCCAGACCAATGACCAATGAACCCTTAAAACAGGCCATTCAGATTGCCCAGATAATCCTTCCAGATATTTTGCCAAACATTCATTATAAACGCATCGACAAATATAAAGAGATCCGACTGACCGATTCTGGAAAGAAATTTCTTAATAACGGAAAAGAAAAATTTCCAGGAATATGGCGAGGCCAGTCGCGTCAGGAAGAAATCATTAATCTTTCTTTGCAGGCCCGTGAGTGGTTCCATCGTGATAAGCATTATGTTATTCAAGATAATAAAGTGGTTATTGTGGATGAATTTACTGGAAGGTTGATGCCCAGTCGAAGCTGGAGTCATGGCCTTCATCAGGCGGTTGAAGCCAAAGAAGGTGTTGAAATTACAGATCCAATGGAAACGCTTGCCCGATTGAGTTTTCAGAGATTTTTTCGTTTTTTTCCAAAACTATCCGGTATGACCGGCACTGCATGGGAGGCCTCTGGCGAATTTTGGCAGATATACCGATTACCTGTGATTTCCATCCCAACCAATCGACCTTGCATTCGAAAACAGTTACCTGATCAAATGTTTTCATCACTGGAAAAAAAATTGAAAAAAATTGTTAAAGAAATCGTTCGAATTCATCAAACAGAACGACCCATTCTGGTCGGCACAAGAAATGTCGAAGCCAGTGAAAAACTGGCCCTGCTTTTGAATGAAACCGGCCTGGACTGCCAGATTATCAATGCTGTCAGGCATGAGGCAGAAGCCCAAATTGTGGCTCAGGCGGGTGGAAAAAACCGCATTACCATTGCCACGAATATGGCAGGTCGTGGTACAGATATCAAGCTTGGCCCGGACGTGACATCCTTAGGAGGGCTTCATGTCATTGCCACAGAACGACATGAATCCGCCAGAATCGACAGACAGCTATTTGGTCGTTGTGCCAGACAAGGCAATCCTGGAAGTGCTCAGGCGTTTATTAGTCTGGAAGATGACTTAATTCAACGATTTGTTCCCCAATTTATTCAAAAAAGGATTCGTGGAACCTACACTGATATAGCCAGTCGTTTGATGGGCAGGCGACTTTATGGTTATGCTCAAAAAATGGCGGAAAAGTTTGCTTATCAACAACGTAAGAGTGTTCTTCACAGCGATAAATGGCTTTCCCAGGCATTATCGTTTACAGGCTCAGAGCTGGACTTTTATTAGGTATTAGCAGCATTTGTGACAAAATTTACGGTCGGGCGCATTCCCAAAAAGGTCGGACATTTCTTTGCGCAAAAGTTGCTGAAGTCTGTAACCGAGGGCTTTCAATCGCCATTTTAATTTCGGAGACACGATCCTTAATTCGATAAATAATGGAGTCCCAAAGCTTTAGCTTTGGGAGTTCCTTAGATTTTCAATGCGTTGTTTTTCTGTAACTCCCAAAGCTAAAGCTTTGGGACTCCAATCTAAAAAGGGGAACTTATTTTGCGAGTATTCCTATGTAAAAAAAATATGTATTTGAATGTCAAATTGTAGTAATAGTATGAGTTAAAGTTTCGTTTAGGATTATACTTTAGATGATTATCAAACCTTAAATTGTGAATTAGACAATAGACAGAGTTTTTAGCCTACGACTTGAAAGGGGGGACATGGGGTCAAAAGCCAGCTAACTTTTGTCGCTATGATCCCAAAGGAAATCAATTATGGAAATGCAATATCCTTTAGAAGAACGAATTGGTGATCCGGATCTTTTTGTTGGACGAACCAGGGAACTGGCTGAATTTGGCCAGTGGATCGATGCTATTCCAAGAAAAAGGGCAAAATCAAGGGTCATTCTTGCCAGAAGAAAAAGCGGTAAAACTGTTTTCATGCAACGCCTTTTTAATAAAATCTGGAGCGAAAATGCCTTAACCATACCTTTTTATTTTAATATTCACGAAGTTAAAACCTGGTTTCCTGACTTTGCCATTAAATACTATAAAACCTTTGCATCTCATTGCATTTCTTTTCTTGAACGTGATCCAATACCCGTTATGTATGAACTTGACCTTGATCAAATAAAAGCCTATGGGGAATCACATCAGATCAAAATGTTTGTCAATGATGTTAATGCCATTAATAACTATAAAGCAGATGAATCCCATTCCTTGCTTTGGGATAAAGTTTATCGTGCGCCAGAACAATTTGCCAAACTTTACAACAGAAGAGTTCTGGTCATGATTGACGAAATACAGAATATTACGCAATATATTTATCCAGACAAGGACTGTAATACAGAACCAAACCGAACCATGGCAGGTAGTTTTCACGAAGTAGTTGAATCCAAAATTGCGCCCATGTTGGTGACTGGTTCTTATGTTGGATGGATTGTTGAAATTATCAGTCAATACCTTCAGGCCGGACGTTTGAAACGCATTTTTATGTCACCCTATCTGGAAGAACCTGATGGCCTGTTGGCCGTTTATAAA
>PEAL01000606.1 GCA_002753725.1 Deltaproteobacteria bacterium | reverse complement strand
TTGGAGGTTAATTCTTCAGGTTTAATTGAAAAATCGACTTTAATCTCTTCTTTTTTGGGTGGAGGAACTGAAATATTATGAGTGGTGCGTTTTCTGATCTATCCCAAATTATTAAAGAAAGAGTTGTCCAACAAACGATGGGATTTGGCGCGAGTGTAACTAGTGCAAAAGATGATATCAATTATTTGTCTGAAGCCCGCGCTGAAGATTTAATCAAGTTTGGTTTTGAATCTGAATTTATCGGAAGACTGCCTGTTTTAAGTGTTCTGGATCCCCTGTCAGAAGAAGATTTGTTTACAATTTTAATCAATCCCAATAATCCAACCATTTTAAGTAAAAAATTGGACTTTGCATCATATAGTATTACTATTAAATTTGATAAACAAGCTCTGAAAGCAATTGCTGCAAGAGCGTATCAACTAAAAACAGGTGCAAGAGGTTTGGTAGGAGCCATTGAATCAGTTCTTATTCCATTTGAAAAAAAATTACCCTCAACTACCATAGATAAATTATCTGTCACAGAACAACTCGTCTTGAATCCTAAAGAGGTCTTGGAAAAATTACTCAAAACGTATCAGTCTTCTGAATGGGTTGAATTATTTGAAACAATTGAGCAACAAGAAAAAGCTCATTTAATTGAATATATTGAGGAAAATAAACAAAATATCGAGAACCGACATCAAATCAAAATGACGCCTTCCCGCATTAAATTAGCAGCAAAATTATTCAGCCAATATATTATGGATATTGGCTCAATTATTGATAAAATTACAAATAGCTACGAACAGATTAAAAAAATTGAAGGGTATTTTGGACAGACACATGATTTAATGATTCATTTTGAGGAAGACACCATTGATTATATTATTCAACAATATCTATGTTCATCTGTCAGTATAGATGCCTTTTACAGACAATTAAATAAAGAATTTGAATTTGGATTAAAACTGGTTCGAGAAAAATCTGGAAAAAAGGAATTTTCATTACCTCTTGATGCGATTTTAAATCCAGATCTTTATTTAGAAAAATTAATCACTGATGAATTATCAACAATAGAAGAATGATAGAACAATAAAACTATGATTGGTATATCAAAATTATATTGTGGAACTGTAGAACCATCAGATGCACTCAGATATGGTCGTTCATCAGATCGTCTACCTTCCCATTTACTTCAATTTTCAAAAGATAAACGTCCTGTGGTTGTTTGGAATATTACCAAACGATGTAACCTCAAATGCATCCATTGTTATGCACATGCAAACAATTCACCAGATACAAATGAATTATCAACCCATGAGGGCAAAGTTCTTCTTGATGATCTTGCACAATTTGGCGTACCAGTTGTCCTGTTTTCTGGTGGTGAACCCCTGGCAAGACCTGATTTACCAGAACTTGCTGAATATGCAGTTGCAAAAGGTATGCGTGCTGTTATTTCAACCAATGGGACATTAATTACCCCAGACATTGCAAAACAACTAAAAAATATTGGATTATCTTATGTTGGGATTAGTCTGGATGGCACTGAGCAAATTAATGATCAATTTAGAGGGATTCAAGGTGCATTCCAAAAAGCGATGAAAGGGATTGAAAATTGTCAGGCCGCTGGTATTAAAGTAGGGCTTCGCTTTACTATTAATAAATTGAATGTTCAGGAAATCCCTGCGATTTTTGATTTAATGGAAGAAAAACAAATTCCACGTGTTTGTTTTTATCATCTTGTTTATGCGGGAAGGGGCTCAGACTTAATTAAACATGATCTGATACATCAAGAAACAAGACAAGTTGTACGTCAAATCATGGATCGAACAAAAAACCTTCATGATAAAGGTCTTGCGAAAGAGGTATTAACAGTTGATAATCATGCTGATGGGCCATTTATTTATTTACAATTACTCACCGAAAATCCAGAACGTGCCGCGAATGTTTTAGACTTGCTTAAAATGAATGAGGGGAATAATTCAGGGCATGGTATTGGTTGTATTAGTTGGGATGGAACAGTTCATGCTGATCAGTTTTGGCGACATTATAGTTTTGGAAATATAAGACATACACCTTTCAGTCAATTATGGACAAAAAATCCAGATCCTCTTCTGAATCAATTAAAAGAAAAGAAAAAATATGTGACTGGACGTTGTGCTACTTGTCGATGGTTGGACATTTGTGGCGGCAATTTTCGGGTACGTGCAGAAGCTGTGACTGGAGACATTTGGGCGTTTGATCCCGCTTGTTACTTAACTGATGAAGAAATTCAATAAATATTATAATATTACTATTGTATTTAGGTATTTAAGATCAATTATTATTTAAATAATTGAGGCATTATTTTTGATAATCGGTCTTTTATAATATCTATTGTAAATGGTTTGATGACATATGCACTAACACCAGCTTTTATTGCCTCTAATATTCTTGCTTTTTGAGCCTCAGCAGTAACCATTATAAATGGAATTTGTTTGAGTTTTTCATCTGCTCTTACAGCTTTTAGCAATTCAATTCCTGACATACCAGGCATATTGCAATCTGCAAATACTAAGTCTATTTTATTATTTTGAAGTACATTTAATGCCGAAGAGCCATTGTCTGCCTCAACAATATTTGTCAGCCCTAATTTTTTTAAAATACTTTTCATTATATTTCTAATGGTTTGAAAATCATCAACCACTAGGACTTTCAAATTTAATTGCATCTAATCAACTCCCATTTGAGACACGATTATAAAAATGCTCAATTCGCCTAATCATTATTAATGTATGATATATTTAGTTAAATTTCACCTTTGGATGCTTGTCATGTTCAGCAAAATAATTCAACAGATTAACTATATGATTTTATAATATATATGATTTATAATAT
>PEAL01000605.1 GCA_002753725.1 Deltaproteobacteria bacterium | reverse complement strand
AATCTGTTGTTGAAACAGTAGCCGCCATGCGAAGCATTGCAGAAAAAATTAGCATTATTGAAGAAATTGCCCGTCAAACCAATATGCTGGCATTGAATGCCGCCATTGAAGCTGCTCGTGCCGGTGATCATGGAAAAGGGTTTGCTGTTGTTGCTGCTGAGGTTCGAAAATTGGCTGAGCGAAGCCAATCTGCAGCAAAAGAAATCAGTACGTTATCAGGCACAAGCGTTGAAATTGCAGAACATGCTGGTAATTTGATCAAGGACATTGTTCCGAGTATTCAAAAAACAGCCGAACTGGTTGAAGAAATCAATGTATCCAGCACAGAACAGGCCGATGGCATACAGCAAGTAACAAAAGCCATCCAACAGTTGGATCAGGTGATCCAACAAAGTGCCAGTATTTCCGAAGAAATGGCTTCCACTAGTGAAGAATTGACCGCTCAGGCAGAACAATTGCGAGATGCATCATCATTCTTTAAGGTTAAACGACAATCTTCCAACCCTTCAAGACAGCAAACCACCATGCCTGGACAAAGGCATCAACGCATTGAAAAACGACCTTTCGTTCGTTCAACACCATCGGTTCAAAAAAATGGTTTTGAATTTACAGGCTCCAATCCGGGTATCATGTTGGACATGAATGACGACGATGATAATGACTACGAGCGTTACTAAGATAAGGAGACGATATGATTTTACGTGCTTTTACATCACACCCCCATGCAGAGGATATTGATTAATTAAAGGGCAGGCTTCGTGGGGTCACATTTTCATGGTTAAATGTAACCCCATCCCTGCTTATCGTTTCACAAAGGAGGCAACGGTTGGATGATATTAATATTGATCCAAAGCTGATGGTCGGAGAACTATCAGACACGGATTTCAAATTATTCAGCATGTTTATTTATGATCAATGTGGAATAAAATTACCGATGATAAAAAAAACAATGCTATCTGTTCGCCTGGCCAAGAGGCTGCGTTTGTTAAAGATGATATCCTTTAGAAAATATTATGAATATGTTAAAAGTGGTGAGGGGATGAAAAAAGAACTTATTCATATGATTGATGTGGTAACCACCAATAAAACCAATTTTTTTCGTGAAGCCAAACATTTTGAGGTTTTAACAGAAAAAGTCATTCCCGCTCTTGTTCACTCTCGACCGGATATTCGATATAAACAATTGTTTATATGGAGCGCGGGGTGTTCAACAGGAGAAGAACCTTACACCATTGCGATGGTTATGGAAGAATTCATTAACCATCACACTCGCCTGAACTACTCGATTCTTTGCACAGATATTTCCACCCATGTATTGCATAAAGCATCTAACGGTATATATGAGGACAGTCAACTTGAAGGCATCCCCATGCAATATATCAAAAAATACACCATGCGGGGAAAAGGTCGGAATCAAGGAAAAAGCAGGATCATCCCTGAACTTCAAGATCGATTAACATTTTGTCGCGTCAATCTTAACGAAGGTCCAGATTTTGGGATAAAAACTCAGATGGATATTATTTTTTGCCGCAATGTCATTATTTATTTTGACAGGGAAACCCAAAAAAAATTATTTGAAAAATACTATCACCAGCTTTACCCAGGTGGATACTTATTTATCGGGCATTCTGAAACATTGCATGGGATCAATGATCAATTTATTCCAGTGGATGTTTCTGTCTATCGTAAGCCATTACGATAGCGTAGAACTCGCCGGTCTGGAGTACATGGAATACCCTACCGACAGTGCTATCAGGAAAAACGATCATTCATAACAATGTTTGGCCTCTGGAAAGTTTTTTTCCCGAACGTCCTCACAATACTTCTCAACAGCAGAAATAATACGCTTTCCAAGTTGGTCATACTGTTTTACAAATTTGGGCAGTTTGCGATCATTCAAGCCTAACATGTCATGAAACACAAGAATTTGACCATCACAATGCATACCTGCGCCAATACCAATGGTTGGAATTGCCAACGTCCGTGTGATTTGTTTAGCAATATCTGATGGAATACCTTCTAAAACAACAGAAAAAGCGCCAGCATCTTGAACCGTTTGAGCATCTGAAAGCAAACGGTCAGCATCGCGTTGAACGCGATAACCGCCCATCTGATGGACAGATTGTGGGGTCAAACCAATATGCGCCTGAACAGGAATCCCAATACGGGTCATGGCTTTAATCAATGGGGCAACCGAAACACCACCTTCAAGTTTGACAGCAGTGGCATTGGTCTCCTTTAAAAATCGACCGGCATTATGCAATGCCTGAGTCTCACTGACCTGATAGGACATAAAAGGCATATCACCAATAACCATAGCCCGCCTGGCAGCCTTTGCAACCATTTGGGTATGATAAATCATCTGATCCATTGTCACCGGTAATGTGCTCTTTTCTCCTTGAACAACATTACCTAATGAATCACCCACCAGGATAATGTCAACACCAGCAGCATCCACCAGGCACGCCATTGAATAATCATATGCGGTGATCGCTGTTATTTTTTTATGCTCTGATTTTAGTTGCATTAGTTGTGTGATGGTTAATGTGTTCATAAGATTTCCTTTCATTGAATAAGTGTAAACGGCTTCAAAAGCTGAAAAAGGAATAACGTTGTTGAAACCCCAGAAAAAAAAATAGTTGTAAAAACAGCGCTTAGAAATGCTCGAAAAATAAGTTCCCCATTTAATATTGCGCATTCCTTTTTTGAACCAGGATTACGCTGAAGAAGATGAAATAAAACACTTTAAATTCATCTTACTCAGCGTAATCCTGGTACAAAAAAAAATAGAATTAACTTTTTATTAAATGGGGAACTTATTTTTCAAGTATTCCTTAGCTTTTGTATTAAGAACTGC
>PEAL01000604.1 GCA_002753725.1 Deltaproteobacteria bacterium | reverse complement strand
TATGAAGGCTATCAGGATGCCCACTGTTCAAGTTGTTCAATAATCGTTTTTACCCATTTTTCTGATCGGAAGGATTGGCAACGATAGCGGTCGATCATTCGCAAATTGTTGGCAGTGCTTTTAGGCTCCCAAATTTCTCGAATATATGATTTTGCTTCATCCAAATGTTTTTGTGCTTTTTGTGGATCATTTTCTAAAACAGCCAGTTCAAGAAGTGTGGCATAATCCCAATAGTCAGAAGTCCCATGCTTCAGGCGTTGGTTGACAGCAAAGCGCACGACTGGCAATAGCTCCTGCTTTAGTGCAATTGAACTGGGGTCGCCCTTAATATCAAGCAGCGTTAAGGCATTGATTCCCGGGTAAGCATCTCGCCAATCCGCTTCAAACCCCTGAACATATTTTTCTATGGCCTTATCTAAAAAGGTAATGGCTTCATTCTGATCCCGTGCCTGGGCATCAATCCATTTATCTTTATAGACGCGACCCAGAAGTGAGCATGTTTCAGAGCTTTCGCCTTGTTCTTTCAACACCAGTTCAAGAATATCAATGGCCAGATCTCTTTCTTTCAAACGATTATAGGCAAAACCTATTTGTTCACGAACAAGAACAGACCGTTTTAATGACTCTGATAAACACTCATAGAGATAAACCATCTCTGGCCAGGCCTCAACAGCCCTGTATGATAACAGCAAATCCACCGCCACCCCGGCTTCAATTTTATTTAGATCACCAAGACTGGCTTGAATATCCAATAATTTTTGTTGATTCTTTTCGTTTCTGGCTTCTGCAAGAGATTGTTTGATTTTTTCAGAATAGCGTATCTGATCACGGAAGGTATCAGTTTTCAATCTCGCAATATCAAGGGGTTTATATCCTTCAAGGATTTCAACAATTTTTTTTTCAAACAATATGTGTTGTTCATTATTTTGGGCAGTTGCTGTCAATTGTTGGATTAATGATAGCTTTAATTGCTGAGCATTTTGGGTTTCAAATTGATATGTATCTGAAAAATGATACGGTATTGAATGAACGCTTTGCATATTAAAACGGAGCCCTTGATTTTGTGCGAAAATAAACAGTGTTGTTGATGGCCGTATTGCGTATCGAATGCCACATGTAAAAAATAAATTGGCGTTGGCGGTTGTTAAATCTATGATTGCAACATCACTTAACAATAAACGTTCGATAATGGTTTTGTGAAGTTGATCGTCGATCCGTTTTACATCTACACAAACAGGTTCCATTCCAGATGATTCAATCGCTGGTAGAATAGCATTCGTGTATACAGTATTAAAGTTAATCGTCGCATATGATAGTTTTCTCTGACCAAAAGTCATGAACACAAAACAGGATGGCTTGGTTGACATGGTTACTCCTGATGGTCTTGTATTGGGTGACGGCTTAGTGGTATTTTATTAACCAGTGCCAAACTCAAAAAAGCACGGGTAATATCACTTTTAAAAGATAACTCATTGTATGTAGAGGCCACATAAGCTTTTGCTGTTAATTGTATGGCGCATGGCGTTTGAGACAGATATATTTGCATAGGTCTTGTAAAGTCAATATATACAGATGCTTGCATTGCATCCCAAATAATGTCTTCAGCTGTTTGGCATTGCTCTTGGGAGACACATGGATCGATATAAAAATGAAGCACTGTAAGCGATTCGCTTGCTCCCCCATTAATGGAAATAATATTTTCTGACCAGAGGCTGAAAGTTGGAATATTAACCTGATCCTCATCAATGGTTTGTAATGTAATATAAAAACTGTCTATTTGAAGTATTTTTCCTGTAACGCCTTTGATCGTCGCACGATCCCCAATCTGTATGGAAGATTTTAATACGGTCAATATTTTAAATGCAAAACCAGCGAGAAAATTTTTAAAAATATCTGTTCCATGAATCAATAACCATATAAGTATCGAAAATAAAGCAATCAATAATCCTTTTGAATTCTTTGGATGATAACCCATCATAATAAAAGGCACCAGAACAATCGTAAAAAAGAGGATTCCCATTTGAAAACTAACAAAAAAGCGGTTATTTTCTAACTTATCAGAAACATTGATAATTACTTTTTTAGGAAGATTTGCTTTTTTTCTTTGATATTGAATATGGCTTCGAATCATTCGCTTAATGAGAGAAATTAAAAAGAGTACACCAACAATAATTGATAAATAAACAATAACATCTGTATTCAAAAAATCTTTATGTTTCATAAAAATTTGTTTAAAATTTTCATATATTGTCTGTAATTCTTGTACCATAATCAATTAATTCCTTTGAGAAAGTCAACGCCCATATCCTCTTGAAGACCAAATAAAACCATAGGGATTGCCTTTTTATTTATAAAATAAAGGTGTCTTTTTTTCTCAATAACCTCAATCCTTTCAAAAGCAGCCGTTGTTCGTCGGGTGAGAGAATGGTTCAGCCCTAAATCAACTGAGATATCTTCCAATGTTGACGGCCCACTGAGCAAAAGGGCACAAAGGGTTCTTTTTTCATCGCGAGCTGATTCTCTGCTGATGATATTACGAAATTTTAGATAGTCATCTTGTTTGGTTTTTGGTAAAGTTTTTTTTCCGCAACGTTCAAAACTTTTTAGACTTTTTATTTCTTTCATCCATTCCGGATAAATTTTTCGGAATGAATTTTTACAGGTGGTTTCAATTTTTTCTGGTAAAAATAGATCGAAATTTTTAGCAGATTTAAGCAAGTTGTATGCAAAAACATCAATATACAATACTATTTCCACAGTGTTCATCTGGATCAATGCCGCTATAAAATGATTAATTTTTTTAAAACCACTGGCGCGTCTACGAAATAAATCATCCACCCTGGTGCTGCTTTGGAGATGATCGG
>PEAL01000603.1 GCA_002753725.1 Deltaproteobacteria bacterium | reverse complement strand
AAGGCTAAAAATCATGTTTTATTGAAAAGGAGTTCCAATGTTGAAACACCCCAATACATTCAATCTTGAAATGTTAGAGTCCAGATTGTTGTTATCGGCAGATCCCATTGTTGAAACAGTTCAGGATTTTGTACCCAAAATGAATACTCCTGAAGTTGTTATCTATGAGGATGATGCTCTTAACAACTACCAAAAAAATAAAAACAAAACGTCATCAAAGCTGGTTCAGGAGCTGGCCAGGTATCATGCAAAAAAGCAAGAACAATCGGGTATTATTATCCAGTCTGATTTTTTTGATATTGAAAACAATAAGCATGAAAACCCATCTCAGCTTGATTTCTCTGATATTTCTAAGAATATAATGGGTGGCGAAGGCTGTTTTGTTTTTGAAACAGTTGAAGATTCCCTTTTAGATGGTGATTACGACAATATTCTGGCTGATGGTAAAAGACTTCAGAATTACTCTTTATCATCCTCTTTGAATAATGACGATTCTATTGTTACCATGATTGCTGATTTTTTCCATGTGGATGGTAATTTATCTATAGAATCATATACCAATGACCTTCTATTAAGTGATGGTTCTACCATTCAAGCAGACTACACAATTGTCAGTGGCTCTGATGATGTTCAGGTGTTTGTGGGAATGAATGGTCCGGCAAACGAACCAGGTGCAATGGGATTTGAATTGCAAGAGGTAAATTTTGCTCTTGTCACAATGGATTCAACTGTTGATGATCGATCCTGGAGCGCAGTCAAAGCCTTTGCTACTGAAGTGGGATTGGTTAATATTCCAAATCTTGATATTTCAGTTGATACGCTCAATATTGAAATCAACATTGAGGATGGCGGTAGTGATATTATTGCCGATTTTTCAGAGAACCCACTTATCATAAATAATGGCCTTGATTATGATATTACCATCGACTTTGATGGCGATATGGGTCCCACTGTTAACGCCGAAGGCGAGATTAATTTCAATATTGCTGATTTTCTCACTGCATCCGGAAACATTACTGTTGCCACACTAAAAGAAAAATTTACGCTCAGTACTGATGAAACAATTGAAGCCGACGTTCTGACACTTACAGGCACTGATGTAGATGGTTTTGCCGGATATGGCAATCCGGAAAATAGTAATGAAAGCATGGGAATTATTCTGAATGACATTGATTTTGGAATGGCTTATGCCAGACCATCTGATAATGCTGATGAACGTTCATGGGTCGCTTTTGATGGCAAAGCAGGTCACATTGGATTTCAGGGACCAGGAAATCTCGAAGCTTCCGGAAATGACATTGCAGTTCAACTGAATGTCGCTGCAACTGATAATTCCTTGCTTCATTTAATGGATCAATCACTAACCATTGATACTGGAAAAGGGCAAACTTATGAACTGGATTATGATACAGAAAATGGCGCCATTCAAAACATTGATGGTCAGATGACACTCAATCTCTTTGATTTTATAACAATTGATGGAAACCTTGCCCTTTCAACCTCTGATGTGCCTGTATCAGTTGATGGCACCATAGAAACTATGAAACAATTCGAGATTGGTGCATCACAGGTGAATATTTTTGCTGGTGTAACTGATGCTGAAAAAAATCAAATGGGACTGTCTTTAGGCGATGCAGATTTTGGCTTATTGCTCTTAAAATCCCCAACCTCTCATACACAATATACAAGCTTAAAAGCAACCGCTGGCAGTGTCGGTTTTGTGGGCATTGATGGCATGACAGTTTCCGGAGAAGATATTCTGGTGGAATTGAATCAGGCAAGTGCAGGTGATGCTGTCGCACATTTTGCTGATAATATTTATACTATTAATACAGGCAATGAAAACGCCATTGATCTTGATTTTGATGCAACAGAAGGCGAAATACTGAAAGTTTCCGGGGTGATGGATTTCAACATGTTTGATTTCTTCACAATCAGCGGAAATCTGGCCTTTGAAAAAGCAGTACATGAAATTGATGCTGGAACAGTTAATCAGGAAGATGGTCTTAATACAGAATTGATGAATGTCATGACAGTTGGCGCATCAGGACTGGATGCCTTTGTTGGAATTGGCAGCCAGGACGAAGGCACTGCCAAAGGCTTTGCCCTTAATGATGTTAACTTTGGTATGGCATTGATGTCATCTATGAATGACAACTCAAAATATATGAGTGTCAAAGCCTCAGCAGGAAAAGTTGGATTTGTTGGACTTGATACTATTGATCTTTCAGTAAGTGACTTTACATTCTCAATGAATCGCGGCATTGATACTGACTGGAATGCCCACTTTGGAGATAAACATTTTTTCATCAATACAGGCGGAGAAAACCCAGTTGTTCTTGATTTTGATGCCAGAAAAGGCAGCTTTACAAAAGCTTCCGGCACAATGAATTTGAATATTGGCGAATTTTTCAATGTTGAAGGTAAACTCTCTGTTGAATCATATTCTGATACGATCAATTTAAGTGATGGCAGTGAAAAT
Organism: Deltaproteobacteria bacterium; assembly: GCA_002753725.1. Classification (GTDB taxonomy): domain Bacteria; phylum Desulfobacterota; class Desulfobacteria; order Desulfobacterales; family Magnetomoraceae; genus Magnetomorum. The sequence goes on along the minus strand of PEAL01000603.1, from coordinate 386 downwards.
GTACTTTCCGATATTCTGACCATCGGCGCATCTGATGTAAATGCTTTTGCAGGAACCTCTGATCAGACGACTGGCTTTAATCTGTCAAACATTGATTTTGCCTTAGCTGTCATAAAACCAACAGATACTCAGGACAATCGCACCTTTACCAGCCTTGGTGCATGGGCAGGTTCAGCAGGCTTTATTGGAATAGATGATTTTGCAGTTAAAGGTAATGATATTTTCGTTGCAATGAATTTATCCTCTGATGAAAACGTCTTTGCTGATTACAGCCAAAAAACTCTGGAATTCGATATTGGCGGTGAGAAACCAGTGACATTCAACTTTGATGGCAGCCATGGCCAGTTGATGCACATTGAAGGAGATCTGTCATTGGGAATTTCAGA
>PEAL01000602.1 GCA_002753725.1 Deltaproteobacteria bacterium | reverse complement strand
TTTTAATTGGAGTTTTGGGCTGGTTTTTATAGTGCTGGTTACACTGAAAGTCGATGGATAGCTAAAAAAAATTAAGATAATTAATAAAAATGTCAATATAAACTATTAATTTTTATAAAAAAATTCATAATACATATAAAATCATAAGCTTTTCGAACGATTTTTTTGCAAAAAACGTTTCTGATCTTATCACTCACTATCACTATGGAAATGAAACCGGAAAATATAAGGATCTTTGAAAAAATATTTTTTTTTTACGAAACATGTGTCAGAAATTTTGATTTATTGTGTCTATATAATTAGAACCTAATTAAATATATTATATGGAGGACACAATGACGAAATCAAAATATTATGACAGAAAATCTGTAGCAGTAAAGAAAAAAAACAAATATAAAGCAAGTATCATGCCAGCCTGGTTGCTTCCTATTATTGAGGATGCACAATTTCAATTAAGAAACATTGCTATTTACCGTGATCTTTTAATCTATAACTTAATTTAGTAATTTAATTTAGTAACTTAGTTTTCAAATTCCACCAACACTTAATTTTTAACAGGAGGTACACCGTGCAAGGAACAGTCGAAACCCGAATACCCTATTTAACATCCCTTAGTTATCTTCAATCCCATAGTTTAAATCAGGAAAACTCCAAGACCCAGGAATCACTGATAAAGTCCATTGAACATATTTCAACGGGCCTGCGCGTTATTGATGCCAGTGATGATCTTGCTGGTTTTGCCATTGCCGATCGATTTGACGTTCAAATCCAAGGAATGAGTAAAGCCCTACAAAATACTAATGAAGCATTTTCTGCAGCGCGAATTGCAGAGGGGGCTTTAACCGAGTATATTGATATTCTTGGGAATATGAAAAACTTAACTGAACAAGCATCCCATTCCAGTCTAGAAATTAGTGACAGAATGACACTTCAGGAAAAAATTACCAACCTTCAAGATCGATTAAGATCCATTTCTGAAGACACTAGTTTTATGGGCCGTAAGTTACTTGATGGCACATATAAATCTCAAAATATTCAGGTGGGGCAAAATCTGGCACAGGTTATGAATATTTCCATGAGAACTGCCAGACCGGATCAGATGGGATTATATGAGTGGTTTCCGCTGGTGAGATGAATAATGCTGGAAATTTTAGGGGGTCAATATATGCAGGAATAGACAATGGCGTGACGTCATTGGATAGTATAACCATTCAAGGATTTATGGGCGCAGAATATATAGAAATTGCAGATTATTCTTCAGCCAAACAAATCGCTGAAACCGTTAATACAAAAAGTGATCTTACAGGTGTGGAAGCCAAGGCAGGAACTTATGCCAAAATTTACAATTTATCAAAAACAGGAGAAGTCTCTTTTACACTTCATGGTTCTTCAGAAGTTTCTATCACTGCTACTATTGATTCTACAAGTGATTTAAGCCCACTTTATGAAGACTTGGAATCTAAGCTCGCAGCATCCCATATTACACCTAAATTGTCTGCTGATAAAGGATCTATTTATTTGTATGCGGAAGAGGGAGAAAATATTGGTATCGAAGATTTTTACAACCCTACAATCCCCACTATTATAGAATTTGTTGGATTAGAACCCGATGGAGAAACAGAAACAGGTGTTTCCAAAACTTTAATCAGTGAATTTGTGGATTCAATTTTGGTAGGCGGATATGTTGAATTTCAATCCAATGAACCCTTTATTCTTTTTTCAGGTACAGGAGGGCGACTGTTTACAACGTCCAGTTCAGCTCATATCCCTGTCCTGGAAGCAGTTGATGAGATTGATGTTACACTGGAAAAAAATGCCGAGAAAGCTCTGGAAGTTATTGAAAACGCTACAGGATATGTTGAAAGAATTCGCTCAGATGTACAGGCATACGAAAGTGGATTTGAATCAATCATAAAAAGGCTGGAATCCGCATCAGAGCAAATGGAAAGATCCAAACATCGTGTCATTGATGCAGATTTAGCAAGCGAAACAGTGAAATTATCCAGCGCAGTCATTCAAATTCAATCTCAAAATGCACTGGTTACGCAAGCAAATCGTTTGATTCCGGAATATTCTCTATTTTTACTTCGTCAATGAAAAACAACAGTTCATCATATATGTCGTAATTAACTGATCCCTGATTTCAAATTTTCTTTTCAGACCTTATAGTACTGTTTAAGCAACCACGATTTAATACATCATAACGTGGTTGCTTAAATTAAAAACATGTAATAAAAAATCACACACCCTGGAAATGGGAAATGGTGGGAAATGGGGAAATGGGAAATGGGGTCACATCTTGATTATTACACTTAATTTATTCGTTAAATCAAAATCTAAAACAACTCTCATTAAGGGGGAAATGGGGTCACATCTTGATTATTACACTTAATTTATTCGTTAAATCAAAATCTAAAACAACTCTCATTAAGTATAATAATCAAGATGTGACCCCATTTTTCCCTTAAGTATAATAATCAAGATGTGACCCCATTTTTCCCTTTAAGAAACACGAAAGTTATACCTGAGACCCACTGAAATCGTGAACTGTGCGAATATCCAATGGAACACTAAAAAGGAGAGTTGAGATCCTCTGAAAGCGTGATTGACAAATATCCACATAAAGAGTAAATTATCCAGAAAATATAAAAACAAAAAAAATCAATTCTGTCAAAGATTGTATGAAAATGGATTATAAGCATTATGAATAAACGAGACCTCGAAATTCTTGTTGATCGGGTGCAACACAAAAAAGTTGCACTTTTTTCTTAGCCCTGTAAGGGCGTTAAATACCAGCCCAGGGCAACGCCCTGGGTAATGGTATAAGGGTGTTTTAGCCCTGAAAGGGCGGGACATATTGCAATGTTCA
>PEAL01000601.1 GCA_002753725.1 Deltaproteobacteria bacterium | reverse complement strand
TGACGAGGATTATTCAGAAACCCGGGATATTGTTTTGATGCATTTATCAGATACCGCCAAAAGACGTAATCTAAAATATTTTATTCAGCCGCTGACCAGGGAAAGTGTTTTGTCCCAACAAGAGGCGATTGTTCATGACCTCTTGACATTCATCCACGACAACTATCCATTAAGGGGCATTGTGCATCATTTAAAAAACAATGAAATACAGCTCAATATTGGTCATCAGGAAGGCGTTTGTCCGGGGCAGACATTTAAAGTAGAAAACAAAGAAGTTTTTATGAAAGTCATTCGTGTTTATGATCACACCAGTATTGTTGAAACATCAGAAACTGTCCACAATAACTGGCGTGTTGAATTATGGAGTTCAGGCAATGAAAACCAATAGATATTTGATCATACGCAGCATTATTATTTTTTGGGGAAGTATCACCATGATCAATGGCTGCGGTATAAAGAATGGACCCGTCTGTACCCAAAATAGCATCCAGTATGGTGTGGTCAATGGTATTTTTCGTGAAAACCCGGATGACTATTATGAGCGGGGAATTTCTTATATACAGGGTGGATGTTATCACGCGGCTCTGGATGATTTCAAAGAGGCCATCAAAAAAGAACCCGATGACCAGCGCATGTACAACACGTATGGCATGCATTTTTTAAACTATTTTCCCCATCGAGAAAGTGGTATGCTGTATTATTTTTTAAAAGATTTCGATGCTGCCCGCAAACACCTGAAAATATCCATTGAGAAGACCCCATCATTGAAAGCCTTTTATTACCTGGATCAAATCCGAAAAGAAATGATTTTGCGTGAACAAAGGCCTGCTTCAATTCCTGAAATTTTGCTTCATCAGCCCGAAAATGACATTTGGACAAATCAGACCCATTTGATCATTTCTGGTAAAGCAAAGGATGATCAGTATATTTCATCACTTAAAATTGGCCCCAAAAGTGTTTTTTTCAAGGGATCTCAACAGACACTTGAATTTAAGGAAGAACTGTCATTTGATCCGGGGACGTATACCATAGACATTATCGCCACAAACCTGATGGAAACATCAAAAACACATACATTAACCATTCATGTGGACAAAACAGGGCCTCAAATTACAATTGATCATCTGCAAAAAGGACAGACACTTAAAGGCTGGGTTTCAGATGATTCTGGTGAAATATCTTTTTTTATCAATAACCAGAAAATTTTCAGGTCTCATAAAAAGGACATGCCTTTTCAGTGTATACGCAACAGAGATCTTCACCTGAAAGCAATTGATAAGGCTGGCAACATCACAGAAATGATTATTCCTCAAAATTACCATGTAAAACATTTCCACAAATATGTGGCCTCTAAGGAATCACTTTATGCCAGTGATATGTATCCAAGTGTAAATATTTCAGAAAGCCATTCTGTGATTCAACTGGAATTGAATACCCTGCCAGAAATTTCATATCAACAGGCCATCCAGTTAAAGGGTAAAGTAAGCGCTCATCAAAAGATTGTGCAATTGACAGTTGATGATCAATCCATATTACATCACCCGGGGCAAATAATTCAGATCAACCATTGTGTATTACTTAAAAATGGCGAAAATACAGTCAAGATTATGGCCAGCGATTCATCTGGAAACGCTCAAATCAAGCACTTAAAGATCATCTATCAAAAACCAGAGGTCTACCAGTTACACAATCGACTGGGACTTTCAGCCTATCCTTTTGATTTGGGACAGGATGTTCAGGGACTTTTTTCCAGGTTATTCTTCTGGAAATCTGTCAGTGTCACTGACAAACATGCCACTTTTTTATCTTATTTTATTCAAGACTTACAGCAGAAAAAACGATTTCAATTGAGATTACGTAAAAAATTAATGCAAATCTTTAAGAATTCTACAGAGCATCTGGTCAGTATTCAGGAACCAGAAAAGGAATTTCCATCCCAACTGATGATCCAGGGCAATATTTTTGACAGCAATACAGGTATCGAAATTACAGCGATGGTGATCAATGTGCAGACATCTAAAATTATCACTGTCATTGATGTATTTGATCCTGAAAGCACGAAAGCCATATTAAATCAACTGGCCGATAATCTGTCCTTACAACTTCATGAACAATTTCCCATTGCTGAAGGTATGATCAAAAAAATTCATCCTGATGGTTTTGATGTTTCTCTGAGCAAAGGAAAAATAGCCAATAATCAATGGTTTTATGTATGCAAACCCAGGACAATCAATCTGCATTTGGGAACAGATCTGGATATTATTGGCAAAGGTGTCGTAAAGGGACAACTTGATAATGGTTTTGAAGGCAAATTATCGGGTAATAGAATGGTTGAGATTGGTGATGTTATTGTTGGAATGTAAGCGCAGTAAGCAATGATGTATTTCGGCAAACCCAGGAACAGCGTAGAGCTAAATTAGCCCTTATGTTTCCCCAAAAAATATGTTGCCAACAATATACTAAATTAATTAATTAATTAATTATACAGTTCTAAAATCAATTTTTTTCCATAAATAAGGATCGTGTCCCCAGAATTTGTTTCAGTATAGCCTTTTCTAAATCTTGTTCAAGGTAATTAGTATTTTCCTTTAACTCAAGAAATTCTAAAATCATTGGATTTTTTAATACGTCAGCGGGCTTTAATTTTTGATTAGAAGCATCCGCTTCTAATTTCAACATTTTTTTATCTTGACTTGTTAGTAAACGCTGATAATAAAATGAATTGATCTGTCTTTCTAATTGTCTGGTACTCCACGAACAATCAATACTTTCATTCATATAAAAATTACGCTCAGCATCATCTTCAATTCTTATTAATAGTCGATAATGTGTCCATGATAATTTATCACGCAGTGCGTGACGAATTGGAAAAAGTTT
>PEAL01000600.1 GCA_002753725.1 Deltaproteobacteria bacterium | reverse complement strand
GGACGCCAAAAGCAAGCGCGTTTTTACCAGTTAGCAAATTATTGGCTAAAGGACGTTATCGTTTCAAAAGTTATTCCTTTTTTGCTTTTGCCGCCTGTGAGCTTAACGTTATTCGCCTTTGGTTCTTTCAATCATATAATCAAAAATGGTCATTGCTGAGGATTTTCAATTTGGGTTAGAGACACATCAAATTTTTAAAATACTTTTGACCTTTACTGTCAAATCAAATAGAATGGATTGTTACATTTTTAAGTTACTTTATGTTTGAATAATTAATCCTAAACAACAAAAAGGGGATGATTATGCCAATTACAAGATCTTTATTCATCATATCAATTTATGTTTTTGCCATTTACAACCTTAGCTTTCATTACTTAATGGCCGATGATGATGTTAAAGCATATAGGAATCTAGATTTTAGTCTTCTTGATAAAAAACAAATCAATACTGGTATTTTATATGATAAAGTGATTTCTTTGTCGAGAATAGACGACTATTCAGGAAATGAACATTCAAAGTCCACAACACTAAAAAATTGGCAACAAATGTATTTTGAAATGTGTAACGCCTCATTGGAACTTCCGCATTTGCCAACAATTCGAGATATGAACACCAGCGCTAAAAATCAATGCAAACAAACGCGACAATCAAGGTTTCAGGAAATTATCACGATTGCAGTCATGAATTTTAAGTTCAATCAAATTAAACATGATGCTTTTGATAAAGGATTGTTAAAAATTGAAAATAACCAGATAAAAAGATCCCCAGAATCCCCAGAATCACCATTTGAGGAAAAACGAGTGTTTGCATCCACAACACTCAAAGAAACAACGTATCGGGGAAATGACGTTATATTTATGATGGATGAAACGTTTTATTTTTCAAATGATAACAATCCACCAATTCGATTTGAACTGGATTTTGATGATGGCAATGGTTTCAGAAATGTTCGTATGGGTAATCGTGTGAATATTCATTATTCAGAAACAGGCACAAAAAATATACAATTGAAATCATATGATACAAATAAGAATGCGCTAAAAAGTAACTTTACTTTCCATGTAAAATCTCTTTCAACACCTGATCCTCATATAATCTTTCCCGTTCGAGGTGAAATTCCTTACGAAGAAAACACTGCTTCAGGAGAATTCTTTGTATATCATTCAGATAAAACATCAATTCTTTCCAAACCAATTGTTTTCGTTGAAGGAATCGACTATGATAATTCACGCGGTTGGGATGAATTGTATCATTTGCTAAACCATGAAAATCTATTGGAAGGTCTGAGATCAGAAGGAAATGATCTGGTCGTTCTGAATTTTGAAGATTCAACGGATTATATTCAGCGCAATGCTTTTTTGTTTATTAAAATGATAAATCAAGTAAACGCATTAAAGAATAATAATAATGATCTGATTGTTATTGGCGCAAGCATGGGGGGATTGGTTAGTCGATATGCGCTGGCTTACATGGAAAAAAATGGATTGCCACATAATACGAACCTTTTTATCTCGTTTGATTCACCACATAGAGGTGCAAATATTCCATTAGGAGATCAATATATGCTTCCTTTTTTTTCAGGTGAAAGTTCTGAAGTTCGCATATGGATTGATCGATTAAACTCTCCTGCTGCAAAACAAATGCTTGTTTATCATTATTCGGCAAGTGTTTCCGATGATTCTGCCAGTCGTGTTTGTATAAGCAGTACATATTGTTTTGCTACCAAAATCTGTGGTTATCCATATATTCCAAAACCACATAACTCAAGAAATAATCTTCTTGAAGAACTTTCACATTTAGGCTTTCCTCAAAAGACAAGGACAGTTGCAATGTCTAATGGCAGTGGTTATGGGATTGGCCTACCCTTTATGCCAGGAGATCAGCTTGTAAAGTATAACTATCATGGGTTTTGGGTTGCTCTCAAAAGTAATACTTATGCGCTTTCAGATACATCAGTTCAAAAAATATTTCATGGAGAAATTGACAAATTTGGCCCAAGCTGTGAGAGAACTGCCACATGGGTTCATCAATCATTGCCTTATGATAACGCACCTGGTGGAATGGCAGATACAAACAAACAAATCTCAGATGTAAGCTCTCCATATGGAAATATTTATGCTATCAATGATAATCATTGTTTTATTCCGACAATTAGTGCGCTTGATATTGATACAGACGATTTGTTTCATCACATTGCATATGACACCAATATTTTGAACAAAACACCTTTTGATGCGATTTATTATCCATATACCAATGAAAATCATGTCAGTATCAACTATATCAATGCAAATTGGATTAAGGATGAAATACAAAACGCCCAGTCTCAAAGTAACACCGCAAAACCAGGAGATCTTAATGGTGATGGAAAACTGGATTTGAGTGATATTGTTCGTATGCTTTTGAAATTGGTTGAATAAAAGAACCAACAAAGCATGAAAAACTGATTTTCAAATTGAAAACATTAAGTATGCTTTAATATTTATTTTGGGCATAAAGTCGAAAAATCTTGCAGCCTTTGATAATCATAGCTAAAATACTTTTTAATGAAGAGCGTCAGAGCGTCAGCGTCAGAGCGTCATGCATTTTTAATGTAACATTAAATATGTTTCTTAGTTAGTTTTAGTTAGTTAGCACCATTATCCCGGGTTATTGTTAACAAGTTCGCAAAATTGCCGCCAGCGTGCAAGCTGTTCATAATTTATTTAAGTTAATGTTTGCTTAATTCAGTGCAAGTTGTGCATCTGTGCTTCAAACTTTGGCTGTCACACATTTTGCAGCTATGATACTCACATTGACGTTTTTTGGTTATAGTTAAAAGAGTTCTCGAACAAAACACAAACCGGCTTTAAGCGAATAACACAGCACTCCACAGGACGC
>PEAL01000599.1 GCA_002753725.1 Deltaproteobacteria bacterium | reverse complement strand
TTCCAGTTGTTTGATTCTTGCTGTACCCTTAATTATGGCGGCTCAGGATTATGATTTTTTTGAAAGTTTAATGTTGTCTTCTGGTGCAGGTTTAGGCTTTTTCCTGGCAATGTTTTTGATTTCATTCTTGAGAGAAAGAATTGATTTAGCCCCAATTCCAAGATCCTACCAGGGAATGCCAATCGCATTTATCGTTTCAGGTCTTTTTGCATTATCATTTATGGGTTTTTCAGGGATGTCTTTGTTTTAAAGGATTTTCAATGAAAAAATTAATTTGGGTTATTTTCTTCATCGTAACGTTTTCATCAATTTCAATTGCAAATGAAGTTGTGAGGCTTGCAATAGGTGATTGGTCACCTTATACATCAAAATCAGACACTAAAGGAAAGCTTTTGGAAAAAGTAGTTACAGAAGCTTTTAAATTGGAACAAATAGACGTTAATTATTTTTATTTTCCTTGGAAAAGAAGCTTTGTGCTTGCAAAAAAAGGTGACTATGATGGAACCTTTCCATGGAATAAAACCAATGAACGCGATAATGAATTTTATATTCATAAGCACTCTTTAATTAAGGACGAAGGGGTTTATTTTCATCTCAAAAGCAAATCATTCGACTGGAATACGATTGAAGATTTAAAAAAATATAAAGTTGGTGTGACCATCGGCTATAAGCAAGAAAAGACGTATAAGGATAAAGGGATACTTGCTGATGCTGTGGTTAGCGAAGCTCTCAATTTTAAAAAGATCATGGCCGGTAGAATTGATGTTTATCAAACATCAAAAGATGTCGGTTATGCTACGATTCATCAACTTTTTAGCCCGGATCAGGCAAAATTGTTTACCACACATCCCAAACCTGTTGAAGAAAGCGAGTATTTCATTTTATTCTCAAGAAAATCTCCTAAAGGAAAATATTTTTCAGAAAAATTTGATGCTGGTCTCATGAAGTTAAAAGAATCAGGCGCATATGATAGAATAATTGCTGAGCATAGAAGTGGTTCCTGAAATCATAAAACAGATGGAAGCGTCAAAAGACATCGAAAAAATTGTTCAAAAGTATATTATATATATAGATAAGGAAAAATATTATGGATCCAGTATATGTCAAATTAGCATTGGGCGGCCTGGCCCTTATGGGTTCACTCGGCCTGTTTTTTGGAATCGGGTTGGCTTTAGCTGCTCATAAATTTGCTGTTGAGGTCAATCCAAAAGTGGAAGCTGTTTTGGATGTTTTACCTGGAGCGAATTGTGGCGCTTGTAGTTTTGCGGGCTGTGAATCTTACGCAGAGGCCGTGGTCAACGATTCCAAGGTAGCACCTAACCTTTGTCCGCCTGGAATGATTCCTGTTGCTGAGGCCGTCGCAAAAATTACCGGCAAAGAGCTTGAAATTATCGAAGGTGCGGTGGCTGTGATTTCATGTGGAAGAAGTGAACGGCACAACTATGAAAAATATCACTATTCAGGCTACCAGAACTGTGCTGCGGCCAATCTCACATTTGCCGGACCGGTTGACTGTGTTTCTGGTTGCATTGGGTTTGGTGACTGTGCGGATGCCTGCTTGTTTGATGCGTTAAAGATTGTAAATAATTTCCCAGAGGTTGATCCTGATGCATGTGTTGGTTGTGCCCTCTGTGTGAATGCCTGCCCAAAAGATCTTATCCGGATGATCCCCAAAAAAGCACCCATCATTGTTAAATGTGTCTGCACGGATACATCAAAAGAAACCATGTCTGTATGTTCTCTCGGATGTTTACATTGTCTGGCTTGTATTGAAGCATGTCCTGCACAGGCGGTATCTCTGGCCAGTGGGAAACTAACCATTGATCATGAAAAATGTATTGCTCATGGGCCTTCATGCAACGAAGCCTGTTTAAATGCCTGCTGGATTAATTATCCTGCATCCGGAGACATTGGCAATGAAATGTATGGACGTGGACTTCAATTTTTTCAACGGCCTTTGACCCGAAATCCTTTCTATGATCCATCAGATCCATCGTCGTCAGGAGTGACAAATTGAAGGCATGAGGCTGTTTATTTTATCGCATTATAGATTTCTATTCATATCTTAAACCGCTGAGCTTATTGTCAGGCAGGGGGGCCATCCTATGGAGCATCAACAACACATATGAGTAAGCTACTTCCAAGAATTGATGGTGGTGGTGGCGCTGGCTGTCTTATTCTGATACCTCTCATTGGGGGGGGAGCTGTTTGTAAGTCTTAATAACCAATAAATTTTATGCTTTTTTAGCCGGTTATACTTGCTCATTCAGGGGGAAATCAAAATGAAGAACAAACTATCATGGCAAGAAATGACAAACATCTACCCTGATGAATGGTTGCTTATTGTTGATTTTGAAGTAGATAATTCAGGAAGAATTACAAATGGTAAAGTAGAAAGACATTCCAAAGATAAAAATGATGTTTATAAATTACCCGCTTTAACTAAGTCATCAGCTTTCAGGTATACTGGAAAATCAACTTTTTCAGGTTTGAGAAGTCATGCAAAGCAATTACACTTCATTTGATATAGATAAGCACCATATTCATTTAGAATTTTTTATAACAGATTTTATGGGTATCAAACATAGTGTCGCTGGAATTTTGGATACAGGTGCGCCACATACTGAATTTTCAGATGATTTTTTACTTTACGCTGGTTTTATTCATAAAAAAGATGACCAAATACAAATTAAACAGGGCTTACAAACTCAAAAATATGGAGTTATTGAATTACCCACAGTTGAAATATGCGGACACAGAATAAATTCATTTGATGCTTATGTTTCTTATTTCGAAAAATCATGGGGGATTGACGCATTAATTGGACTTGATTTTTTTCGTCGCTTTTTAATAACAATTGATTACTCATATGGTTTTTTAGTTACAAGCCCACAT
>PEAL01000598.1 GCA_002753725.1 Deltaproteobacteria bacterium | reverse complement strand
TTTGGAGGATCATCCCCGTGGGACAAGAAAAAGAAAAATTGGATCAACCAACAGAATCCAAAATTACTTACCAGGATCAACCCTGGAAAAAACATTATCCTGGCCATGTACCGGCTAAGATGGATTTTGAGGAATCGTTTTTACCGGAGTATCTGGAACGTTCGGTTCAAAATTTTCCAGATAAAGCCGCATTGATTTTTCAAGGATACAGAGTGACATATAAAGAACTGAAAGATATGGTCGATCGTTTTGCCGCCTGTCTAAAAGCCTTTGGTATTCAGAAAGGCGACAGCGTCGCAATTCTTTTACCCAATACGATTCCGTGCGTTGTCAGTTATTATGCTGTCATTAAACTGGGTGGCATTGTCGTGATGAACAATCCTTTATATGCTGATCCAGAGCTTGAGCATCAATTTAATGACGCTGGTGCCAAAGTTTTGATTACCCTGGACTTGTTGGCCAATAGAATGATTGATTTACGACCCAAAACCAATATTACACAGATTGTCTATACATCAATTGCTGATTATCTTCCCTTTCCAAAGAGCTTTATTCTGAGAACCGTTGGAAAAACCCGCAATATTAACGATTGGACAGGGTGGTTGCCGGGCATTCCTTTTATAAAGAATATTTCCATTGTCGAATCTATCAAGCAGCGTTTTGGAGATCTTCAAAAATTGACGGCTGATGTCAATATGGCACCGGATGTTTACAATTGGAAGGAACTTTTGGCTCAATATGAACCCGATTCCACGCGCGCTCAACTGAATTTTGGAGATGTAGCCATGTATCAATACACGGGTGGTACAACCGGAGTGTCTAAAGGTGTGATGCTGACTCATGGTAATATGAGTAAACAATTACAACAGGCCAGTATTTGGTTTCCAGAACTTGAAGATGGCAAAGAGGTCGTTTTGGGAGCCCTTCCATTCTTTCATGTATTTGGTTTGACAACAGTTATGAATTTTTCCATCTATAAAGGATGGACAAATATTCTTGTACCCAAACCACAGGCCGAACAACTTCTTGAAACCATCCATCATTTCAAGCCTACTTTTACGCCATTGGTTCCTACGATGTTTATCAATATGTTGAATGATCCCAACATAAAAAAGACTGACATGACATCAATCAAGGCTTGTTTTTCAGGCAGTGCCCCCCTGGCAGTGGATGTCATTCATGAATTTGAGAAAATGACCGGTGCAGTCATTATTGAAGGTTTTGGGATGACAGAATCATCACCGGTTACCCATATGAATCCATTTGATGGTATTCGAAAAGTTGGAAGTGTTGGTATTCCAGTACCAGGAACAGAATGCCGTATTGTTGATCTGGAAACCGGTGAACAGGATATGCCTGTCGGCCAACCGGGTGAATTGATTGTCAAAGGGCCGCAGGTTATGAAAGGCTATAAAAATCGACCGGATGAAACAGAAAAAACGTTACGTGATGGATGGCTCTATACCGGTGATATTGCCACAATGGATGACGATGGCTATTTTTATATTGTTGATCGCAAAAAAGACATGATTATTTCCAGTGGATTCAATGTATATCCACGAGATATTGATGAAGTCATCTATCAGCATCCTAAAGTCCAGGAAGCCTGTTCTATCGGAATACCTCATAGAACAAGAGGAGAAGCAGCCAAAGTCTTTATTGTTCTAAAAGAAAATGAAACGGCTTCAGAACTTGAAATTATTGAATTTTGTCAGTCCAAGCTGGCAAAATATAAATGGCCGGTTGAAGTTGAATTTCGCAAAGAATTGCCCAAAACCAATGTGGGTAAAATTTTGAGAAAAGATCTAAGAAAAGAAGAACTCAGCCGACGAACGGGCCATTGATATTTTTGATACCAAAGCAATGCGTGTTTGAAATCAATCCTTAAGGAATCGCGATTAAATAACTTTACCATTTGAAGTCCCTAAATTGGAGTCCTAAAGCTTTAGCTTTGGGAGTTCTTTTCTTTTCAATGCGTTGTTTTTCTGTAACTCCCAAAGCTAAAGCTTTGGGACTCCACTCAAGGGACTTCAAATGGAAAAATTATTTAATCGTGATTCCTTAGCGAAAACATTCTCAAAACAATTTAATAAGGAAATATAAATGTCTTTACAAACAAATATCTCCATAAAAATAGATAATTCAATTTTTGGAGAAGTTGAAAATGTGTTCATCAATATTGGTTTAACAACACAACAAGCAATTAATGTTTTTTTTAGGCAAGTTATTCTAAATCAAGGTTTACCATTTAGTGTTTCGATACCAAAAAAAGAAATGAATGAAACAACTATAAAAGCTATGGAAGATAAAAATTTAGTTTCTTTTAATTCTGTTTCTGAACTCTATGAAGATTTAGGAATATAAAAATATCAATGACAAAAAGAATACAAAGAACGAATCAATTTAAAAAAGATATTAAACGTTTAAAAAAGCAAGGTAAACAATTTAACTGTTTAAAGCAGGTCATTGAAAAATTAACAAATAATATAAAATTAGAAAATCGGTATCAAGATCATAAATTAAGAGGTAAGTATATAAATTGTCGAGAATGTCATTTAGAGCCTGATTGGCTTTTAATATATGAGAATGCCTCAACAGAGGTAATATTAAGAAGAACAGGTTCTCATTCAGAACTGTTTAATAATGTGTAACCAATTGAAAGATAGAGTCTCCTCAAAAGAAAATAGCATGAGGAACGAAAGATATTGATTTTCATCAATAAATTATAGCTCAGAAAGGAATAAACAAATGAACCCCAAAAAACGTATTCTCAATGGCATGGGCCACCTGACGTTCATAGTGCCAATAACGGTTCAGGTAGAGAAGACCGTCATCATCGAGGAGCATGGGGAAAACCGTTTCTTGGCAGGGATTCCCAACCACTGCGATATTTTTTTTCAACAT
>PEAL01000100.1 GCA_002753725.1 Deltaproteobacteria bacterium | reverse complement strand
ATGAAGAAGCCATTAATGATTATGAACGCGCTTTATCTATCAATCCCGATTTAAAAGCAAGCCATCATAATATGGGGATTATCTATTATCAACTCAACCAAATTGATCAAGCATGCTCTCATTTAACAAAAGCCTGTGAACTCAATCATTGTGATGGAATTAAATCTTTTAAACAAAAAGGGATATGTAATTAATTAATCCATTTAGAAAGATGCCTGCTTCCCTCAAGCCCTTTGTGCCCTTATAAAATGTATGTTTTTTTACTTCTGATTTTATGCTATATAAATACAACGACCAACCCTTTCGCATTGAATGATATAATTTATCAATTGTAACAGGAGATACTGATGACACACATCGAACAAGAAATATTAACCCTTTTCGACACTGCTGAAAAAGATTATTTTACTCTGACCCAAATCAGAGATGCATTAAAAAAAGAAACGCAACAAAAACTATCTATTACAAAAAAATCAACCCCGACAGATGTCAAAAAAAAATTACTACCCCATTTGACCGATGGGGTTCAAATCATCAAAGGATATAAATCCTCTCTATATGCTGCTAAAAATATCAGCGAAGAAGATTTAATTCTTAATGCGATTGGGAAAAAACCACAATCATCCGCACAGTTAAAAAATTATTTTCCCATCCCCAACAATCGTCTTGTTGATATCCTCACTCAGCTTGTATCAAGTGGAAAAATATGCGTTGAACTTACACCAAAACACACCCTCAAGCTGTCCCTCAATAAAACGTTTCAAGAAAGTCAGATCCTCAACCATGTACAGGAAAACCAGAATGACGATGATCGAACACTCATGAAAAGAGCCTATCAGGATGTGTGCAACGGGCGGATATATGTCAGAATTCATGAGGTCAGAGATTATCTCAAATGGTCACGGGATCGCTTTGATCGTACCCTGGAATCCCTGGCTGGAGATTTTGTTATCCAATTGCATTATGGCGATCCATCTATTTTGACAGAAAATGAACTGAAAAATTCGTACATGGATGATGAAGGTGAGATCTGCATTACACTCACATGGAGGACTATTTAATGACTGATAAAGAACGCCTTGAACTACTACAGCAGAAAAATCCGTTTGCCTCGAGCAGTGTCAGCGATCCCAAAGAGCATCCTTTTCCAGATGTTCCATCCATCAATAAAAATGTTTATGATGCATTAATTCAATTGATCCGCTTTAAAAATCAACATCCATCCATGGGATTGGGCGCACTGATTTTAGGGGAAGCCGGGGAGGGAAAAAGTCATTTGGTCAATCGCCTGTTGCGAAACTGTTCAAAGCAAGATGACTTTAGTTACATGGTCGCTTATATTCAACCCATTGAAGACCCTGGGCAAACGTTTTCGTACTTACTTAGAGAAATCGTCACAAATTTATTTTATCCAGTTGATCCCCATTCTCCTTTTTTAATCATTGATGACCTGATGGCTCATTTGTACCACAAAGCCATTCAACAGCCTGGTTTCAACATCAGTGCTTCCACTCAAAAAAAAATCACCGATATTTTTCAAACCAACCCGCTACGACTCTTTTCTGATATTAAACTGACATCTCAATCCTGGGAACGGATAGAGAAGAAACTATTGTTGCACTTTTCGGATCGATGGCCTGCCTCATTTCTGCGGGTATTGTTCCATTTGCGCAATCCTAATCAACGATCTGCTGTTATTGATTGGCTCAAATGCAATACCATTGATTCTGAATCTGCAAAATTAATTGATGCACCCCATGTCAAAAACAACCTGAATGTCATGGCTGTCGAACAGGCAGCACGCGATATGATCAAAAATATCAGCCTACTGACTGGATTTTGTAGCAAACCCCTTTTGGTTTGTTTTGATCGCCTTGAGAACCTGGACAGCGGAGATAAAGTAAAATCATTTGGCAGAATGATTGAATTTTTGGTAGATGACGCCTGCAATATGATTCCCATTGCTCTGTGCAGAGGCGATTTGTGGGATAATGTTCTTCGAAAAAAATTCAACGTTCATGTGACAGAACGTTTGAGATCCAATATGTTCAACCTGGAAGGATGTACGTCAGAACAAGCAATTGAATTGATTGAATCCCGTTTAACATGGGCATATAATGATCCAGGTCATGAATGTTTTCCATTTGAAAAACAAGATCTGTCACAACTGTTCAGTCAAAGAATGATCAATACCCGGCATGTACTCCGAAAAACAAACACGTTATTGATGCACATCATGGGGCATAAAACGATCCAACCCATTTCCCGGCAGTTAATGACAATTTTTAAATACCACTATCAAAAAGTCTTAAATGATTTTGACCGCTATGCCCCTGAACGAATGCGTATCAGAAGAGCCCTTTTGAAGTACTTTGATGTGAAAGGAATCGATGTTCAAATCAATGATACAGATAATTACATCGATTTTACATTTTCGACGAATCCCCCCGCTCACCAAAAAGGGATGGTTATTATTGACATCAACAATCATCACAATGCGATTGGTGCACGCCTCAAGAGAGCTATTAATTATCTAAAAAAGAACAAGACAGACCATGCGTTTTATGTTCGTGATGAACGATGTATGTTTCCGCCGCCTCCTCGATGGAAAACAACCAACGACTTGCTGGATCAGTTTAAACAATGCGGTGGCCATTCAATGTTTCTCAATCGCAATGAAGCTGCCCAATGCTATGCAATCACGCTGATGCATTATGCCATTAAAGAAGGCGATATCAGCATTGAGACATCAACCTTACAATCAGAAAAAGCGACACTGGACCACTTTTCCAATTTTTTACAGTCTCATTGTCATCATGAACCCTTTACTCTCTTTAAAGCATTGGCCCGCATCTTAAAGTTTAACAAACAGATTGTTCTGCCCCCCAAAAACAGCGATGACCTGCCACAATCCAAAAATAAACGTATTATGCAAAAAATAATTGAATATCTTCGGCCACACCCTGTCATGACGTCAGGAATCGAAGAACTTCTCCAATATGTGAAAGAAAGTAATATTCAAACAAATATGAAAGAAATGCGCACGGTAATCCGGCGATTCAATGATCGGTTTGTTATTCATCCATCAAAAAACAACACTATGATCAAGATCAAAAAGGAGTGGATCAATGCACAGCCCTAGCATTTCAGCAATCAAAGCCTAAAAATATAGTGTATTTTTAAAGAGGTTCCCCTTTTGGGGATTTATTTGCGAGCGGTTTTTCTATCTATACACATATTGTGTATTTTTTAAGAGCTAAAAATCAAGTAGTTTAAGCATTAATTAACAATTTACTTAATTAATTTCATCAATTATTAGTTAAAATGCAATTTAATTAAAATAATAGAGTCAAAAATAAATTATGGCACAAATTGATAAAATAAAAGCTAAGATCGACTGGTTAAAAGATATTTTAAAAATATTAATTGCAGTATTAATAGCAACTTGTGCAGGTATCTGCAAATTGTACCTGAACAATATTTTTAATGAGCTTTTTTATATTGGTATACTTATTATTAATATTCTGTGCTTTTTAATTCCAATGTTTGTTGAAAAAATAAATACTTTAATAAAAAAAATTGGAGATTTATAAATGATTGCAAATATATTAATATTCATTACATGCATATCAATTATTTATATGTTATTTAGTTTTACGAAAGCATGTAAAGAAGATAAAAAAACATCTACAGATTATATTGAATAATATAAAGAATAAACACTTTTTTTTGTATATTTCGTCTATATAATGTAAAGTGTTTTAATTTACATTAGTGTTGGCTGCCACAAATTTTGCATCAAGCACTAACGTTCTTTTTAAAATCAAAAGTTTAATTTCTGCTCTTTTAAAAATTTACCAAATTATAAAATGAAACAGTTAATACTGTATTTTTGTACCAAATCGTAGCAGGTACTTTATAATTGCTAAAGCAGTTCACTACTGGTTATACATTTGTTGTACACTAATCGTTCAACCTTGCTAAAATGTAAATAACTGGTTTTAAACCACAGGTTGGCAAAATTAGCGCCAGCTTATTAACTGTCTGCTTTTCAACTTTAATTTCGTTTTATAATTATTGTTTGTATTAGCTTATAGCGTTGGCTGTCACAAATTTTGTATTGCACCAATTATTTTTTATTATATTAGTCATATTACTTAGTCATGGAGGAATAAGTGAAGAAAAAAATTTTCTTTTTTGTTAAGTTCTTTGAAAAACAAAGATATGCTAAAAAGCAATCGTTTTAATTTAGACGTACACATTACAAATCATGCATCACAAAGAATGTCCGAAAGAAAAATATCAGTTGATTTAATTATTGATTTGATTGAAACCGGCAAAACTAAATACAAAGATGAAACAAGATTGTGGATTTCAAAATCTTATCCCCATCGAAATGATAATTTAATTTGTGCAGCTGTCGTCTTAGAAAATGTTTTAGTTATAAAGACAGTTATGCATAACTGGAAATTAATGGAGAAATAAAATGTTTTTAACATATGATGACCAAGAAGATATTTTATTTATTAAATTTATTGATAGGCCAGTTCTTCAGGATGTATCATATAGTTGGAATGTCAACATTGGTTTTACTGATAAGGGAATTGGACAAATAACAATTCTTGATGCAAAAGAATGTGGATTAATGCCGATAGAGTTTGATACAAAATTACAAAATGTATTGTAATGGATGTCCTGCTAATGGAATCTTCATTAGTAAAGACCAGGCCAATCAAATAGTAAATTGCATGAAAAATATTCAAATTATCTTAGATGAAATAGGACTATATGATGTAATCCAAGCTCTTGAAGTAACATCAGGCATAAAAAAACATTAAATTTCAGCAGTTATATTTTAAAACAGTAATAAAAACAATATCTTTTATTTAAAATGGAGAGAATATGCCTACTATATCAGTTTTTTATGGAATTATTATAAGAATGTATTGTGCACCAAGCGAGCATCATCCACCACATATTTATGCGTATTACCAAGATGATAAAGCTGTAATTGATATTAAAAAATGTGAGTTAATTGAAGGTAAACTTCCTAAAAACAAGTTAAGAGTTGTCTTAGCTTGGGTAGAGCTTAGAAAAGAAGATTTATTAGCAGATTGGGAATTAGCTCAAAATGGTGAAACACCTTTTAAAATTGATCCTATACGATAGGAGGTGTTTATGTACTTATCAGTAATTAATGTAAAACCCCTTGCAGATTATCATCTGCGATTAACATTCGAAAATAATGAAGAAAAGTTATTTGATGTTAAACCATATTTAGAATTAGGAAAATTTCAAGAACTGAAAAATAAAGAATTATTTCAGACTGTAAAAATCAGTTTTGATACTATTCAGTGGGATAATAATTTAGACTTAGATCCCGAATATTTGTATAATAAAAGTGTAGCTCAGTAACAAAATTTCGTAATTTAATAACACCTTGTTTCAGCAATAATTACTGCAAAATAAGTAGCATCAAATATCTAAGATAACAGAAAACACCAGAGTATGTAAATGCTCTTTCAGTAGTAGTGAAAAATTTGAAAAAAAAGATCACAAAAACACAACTTAAACATTTGAAATAACCAATGGTTTTAATAGTTTTAAAAATTACAAAAGTGGGCGCATTCCCAAAAAGTCGGTTTTTTAATATACGCGATGATTAAGTTTTTTAGCTGGCTAAAGCAAATAGCTATCAGGCTAAAGAGTTCGACTCCGGTTATCGCAGCGTTATTAGCATTATCGTTAACCCGTGTTGCTTTTTGTAGCAGCTCAGACCTGTTCAGTGTAACGATTAACCCACGACCCTCAAAAAAAGGACACCCAATGCAATACATATTCCGAAATATTTTGTTTGACCAACGGGATCATCAATTGTTGCGAATGATGAATAATATTCAAAAAGCCGACAAAACGCATGACTATTTCAAACGGCATTTTTATTCATATTTTCATCCCCGAGGCATCCAGGAACTGGCTGAATCTCGGGGTATGCGCATTGCTTATGCCGTGGTGTATTTATTGAATTCCCTGGAAGTCGGGGCAATGAATGAACGTCTGAATGCATTGCGTCTGCTTCGGGATGAGGTTCTCAATGCTTCAGAAAGTGTATTGCAACGCAACACTGCGCGTGTTCTGGTTCAAATCATGAAAGAATTGGTCCGTGCAAAAGGTGATTATGTCCGACAATTTGAACTTGCCCATGACTTTCGCATGGCAACATCTGGAAAACCCAGAGTTATTCGACGATTGCTTCGACAATATCATCTTTTGGAAATGCCTGAATCCTGGAATCAAATCACTTTTGATGATCATGTTCACGATGCCAATACCAAAGGTCGAAAAACATCATCACATTTGATCATGGATGCCTGGATTAAAGGCATTCGAAAACTACGTGTCATTTATTATAACTATCTTGAACCCCGATTTGTTACAGAACTCTTAGAATCTGCAAAAATTATGGGCATTACTGTTCGCATTGGTATTGAAATAACAACCGTGTTTCATGGAAAAAACATCCAGTTTATATGGGTTCCAAGGGGATTTCTCGATGCACAGGCATTTTTGTGTTTTCTAGCGGATTCCAGAACAGCAACGTTTATGAAGATGGGGCGTCAGGTTTCTGAGTTTCAAAAAAAAAGCATTTTAGAATTACTCGACATCTTTAATCAAAAACATCGCCATCAACTTAATCAAGAATATCATCTTCAATTAGAACCAATTTCCAAAAAAGAATTTTTGGACTTTGTTGGCATTGGCCAGGCATCCCGGTTCCATCTGGCCATGCTCATTGATCAGAAAATTCAATCCGCTTTACAAACGATCGAAACGATTCAAAAAGATGATCCTGGCTCTGATGAAAACATGGATAAACTGTATCAGTTATGTCCAGAAACCATTTTAGACCAATACCTGGATCCTGAAATCAAACCCAATAGCATCCAATTGAACGATTCCACCGCTCAGGAAGACCTTCCCGAGCTATTAAAAATAGCCCCTCAGGAAGTTATCGCCCACTTGATACAACTGCATTCTGCTTATCGTATCACATTGAATTTAAAAGGACTAACGGCTGAAGATGTTTTGGAGTTTCTGTATGACTGTGAGGGCACCGTCACCCGCCTGGAAATTTTTAATTTAAAAAATGACGCCATAGAGGGCTCAAAACATATCAATGATATTGTTACCCTTCAAAAAGCCTTGAACGATGGCAATGTCATTACCTTAAAGCGGATGATTCGTGAGATGATCAACAAACTGAAACAAGATGACCCACCCACTGATGATTCTTTGAAACAAATCAAAAAATTAACAAGCATGCTGCATGATATCGATGCTCTCAAGTCCATGTATCAGTATACGCCGCTTAAAGCACGCATCGGCAGCGATTCCATCGGACGGTCCAAACGAATCAAAGGGATGGGATTTGCAATCATTGAAACCCTTCCCAGGCGCGCTCAAAAAGAAATTCAGGAAGGAAAAAATAAACAGCGGTCGGTCATTCCTTTTCGAATAGAAACCTTTAAACGCACGACCTATGTCCCGATTAAAACGCATCATTCAAAACTGAATCGATTTTTTCAAAAAATTCGAAAAGACTCTATCTTTGCAACACTGACTTACAAACGCAGCAATGATTGGGTGGTACATGAATATCCAACCCTGGCATCACACGGGAATATTGTCACCCTGGGTGGCATCCATAAAACATCCAAACCTGAAACAAAAACGTCTTCATCCCTTGAAGATCGACTCAGGCCCAAGCAGTCCTGGCGATACCTCAATACCAATATCAAGAATATTCTGAAAGTGATGGTCGGTTTTGTTCCTGCCTTTGCAACCTTTGCGCTGACCAATGATTGGTGGGTGCTTGCATATTTAGGAGCATTTATCTGGTTTGGTATTACAGGTGTTCGAAATATTATTCAGTCTGTTTTGGGTGGAGGAGGATTCAAACGATCCCCCTTGTTACGATGGAATGACTATGTCAGTTGGGAACGATTGACAGACTCGTTATTGTTTACGGGTTTTTCTGTCCCATTGCTGGATTATATCGTTAAAACCCTTTTCCTGCAAAACACGTTAAATATTACGACAGCCAATCATCCTTATGCCCTTTACTCCATTATGGCCCTGGCCAATGGCCTGTATTTATCCAGTCATAATGCCTTTCGCGGTTTACCCAAGGGGGCAATCATTGGAAATTTTTTTCGAAGTATTTTGTCAATACCCCTGGCAATTGTTTACAGTGCGGGTGCTGAAACCCTATTTGGTATGGTTGGAATGGCACATGTCGATGATGTGCTGCAAAAATCTGCGGCAATTATTTCCAAAGCAGCCTCTGATACAATTGCAGGCATGATTGAGGGCACTGCTGACCGATATCATAATATAAAAATGCGTATTGCTGATTATCAGGAACGATTACGCCAATTGTTCAATGTCTATTCCAGCCTGGAAATGATGTTTCCTGAAAAACAACCCCTTGAACTTTTAAAAGATCCTGAGCAGGTGGTGAAATCTCATAATTCAGAAGCCCTTGATTTAGGAAAAATTATTCTGATTACCGCTCTGGATATGCTTTATTTTTGGATGTATCAACCGCGTGCCCGAAGCACAATCCGACAATTGATTGCATCTTTATCTGAGGAAGAACGGATAATTTTTTTCAAATCACAGCAGATATTGGGATGGAAAAAGGATATCAGCCTTTTACTGGTCAATGGCTTTGTTGGACAAAATTTTGCCAGCGCCCTGGCATTTTATTTAGGCAGATCCAATGAATATCTGGATGCTGTGGCGCGGATGAAGTGATTACCGAATTCAAAAGCTTCACGACCAGAAATCAAGATGAAATAACGACGTCCGCACCATTCCATAAAATATTATTTGAAATCGAATTTTTTCAATGATACTGAAACGCATGATTCAATCTTTCAATAAAGGAGAAATGTATGACACCCGTAACATTTACAACAAAAGATCATGTGGCCATGATTACCCTGAATCGACCGGAACGTAGAAATGCAATTAATCAGGAATTACTCATTCACTTGTACAATGCAGTTGAACGTCTGGCATCGGATGATCAACTGTATGTCGGGATTATAACAGGTAATGGACCTTCTTTTTGCTCAGGGCTGGATTTAAAAGTATTGCAAACAGAGAATCTGTTCAATCCAAGAGGGGATAATAAAGATTTTCCAGATATTATCAGAGACTGTTCAAAGCCAATCATTGGTGCAATCAATGGTCATGCCATTACCGGTGGATTTGAAATTGCGCTGAACTGCGATTTTTTGATTGCCTCAGAAAAGGCATCATTTGCCGATACGCATTTAAAAGTCGGCATACATCCCGGTTGGGGGATGACCCAACATCTACAAGCTGCCATAGGCATTCGACGGGCACGTCAGATGTCTTTTACAGCCCAGTTTATTTCAGCTCAACAAGCCTGTGAATGGGGTTTGGTCAATGAAGTGGTTCCGCATGAGTCCCTCATGGATCGGGCTTTAGAAATCGCCGAACAAATAGCAGCCGTTAATCAGACTATGCTGCCTGTCGTCAAGTCTTTAATCAATTATCAAAAAAGCCATGTGTTTGATGATGCTTTTACTCACGAACGTTCTGAATTTAAAAAATTTGTTCAATCGCATTTTGTTGTGTAAAATATGCCCCTGTTGAAGATCGTTGATTTATGGCATATTTTGTGCTATTACTGGAAAGATTTTATTTATCCCATCCAATAATGTTCTAAACAAAGGAGAATTCCATGAAAGATGTTGTCATCGTCAGTGGTGTCCGTACAGCAATCGGTTCTTTTGGTGGAGCGTTGAAAAGCGTTCCTGTGATTGACCTTGGGGCACTTGTTATTCAAGACGTTCTTAAAAGAGTCAACTTACGACCGGTGGTCAGTGATGAAATGCGAGCCATCATTCCTGAAAAACTGAAAGATCAGGGACAAATTGAACTTGAACAAAAAGCAGACAATTGGAATCAATCATCAACGCCGGTGGCTATCGATGAAGTCATTATGGGCAATGTTTTACAGGCAGGTCAAGGTCAAAATCCCGGGCGTCAGGCCATGATTAAGGCTGGAATTCCCAAAGAAACACCAGCTTTTACAATCAATAAAGTGTGCAGCTCCGGACTGAAAGCCATTGCATTGGGTGCCATGTCTATCATGACCGATCAGGCGGATACCATCATCGCAGGTGGTATGGAATGTATGAGCATGGTTCCATTGGCCCTTCCTAAAGCACGATGGGGACATCGCATGGAACTGACGGGCAGGGGTGAAATACTTGATTTAATGGTATTTGATGGTCTGTATGAAATCTTTTATGGATATCACATGGGGTTGACCGCTGAAAATATTGCCACATCGTATAATATCAGCCGAACTGCACAGGATGAACTGGGCGTACTCAGTCATCAGCGTGCCCGAAAAGCAATTACTGACGGCATTTTTCAGCAGGAAATTGTTCCGGTGACGATCAAGTCCAGAAAACAGGATATTATCTTTGACACTGACGAACGTCCGATGGATACCAGTTTAGAAAAAATGGCCAATCTCCGGCCAGCCTTTGTTGCCGATGGAACCGTCACCGCTGGTAATGCATCGGGAATTAACGATGGCGCTGCCGCAGTTGTTTTGATGAGCGCAGAAAAAGCAGCAGATTTGGGACTTGAACCCTTGGCTCGAATCAAAAGTTTTGCATCCGGTGGTTTGGATCCCGCTTATATGGGATTGGGACCGATTCCTGCTGTTAAAAAAGCGTTGTCTAAAGCGGGCATGGTCATTGATGACATTGAAACCATTGAACTGAATGAGGCATTTGCATCTCAGGCCCTGGCCTGCATGATCGAATTAGGTATTCCCACTGAAAAACCCAATGAACTGGGCAGTGGCATTTCTTTAGGCCATCCCATTGGATGCACCGGCGCTCGTCAGATGGTTACAGCCATTCACAATATGAAACGAAATGCCTATAACACGGGCTTGATTTCCATGTGTATTGGCGGCGGTATGGGAATGGCAATGATTATTGAAAAAAATCAATAATCATTAAAATAAGTTATGCTTTTCAAGAGTGAAGCATTTTTTTGCCCATGCAGGTAGTATCTGTAATTAATAAATGAATAACACACAAGATTCTGCTGTAAAATAAGGAGGATATATTATGTCAATTCCAAGAAAGCTTTCAATTTTAGTTGTTTTTGGCGTTCCGGCGATTGTTGGCGGCGGTATTTTTTACTGGCTTTTCGGAGGAAGCTATCATCCAGTAATTGTTTACGAAGTCTTACTTGCCTTTGTTGCCGGTAGTCTTGTAACCGGTTAAAGGAAAAACGATAACGATAAAAAAGGCGATATATTCATCGTAACATTTACCCAAAGGCGAGTGCCCTGATTAAGAAGGCATTCGCCTTTTGACCTTGTATAATGACCCTTTTTTAATATTTAACCCAAAGGTTGCAATTGTCACCGTAATAGTTTTCTATATTGAATGATAGCAAGCTGTTATTTGTATTTTGACAATGACGATTACAACGTTTAAGTTTTAAGGAATAGATATATGTTAATCCCAGAAAACTCGCCCAAAGTCAGCATTGAAGCGGAAATGAAAAAATCATATCTGGATTATGCCATGAGCGTGATTATCGGGCGGGCTCTTCCTGATGTGCGTGATGGATTAAAACCTGTTCACAGGCGCATTTTATTTGCAATGTCTCAATTGAAAAACGACTGGAACAAACCGTATAAAAAATCAGCGCGTATTGTAGGTGAAACCATTGGTCGATATCATCCTCATGGAGATAGTGCAATTTATGATGCCATTGTCCGCATGGCGCAGGATTTTTCACTTCGTTATCCACTGGTCAATGGCCAGGGAAACTTTGGTTCTGTTGATGGAGACCCGCCTGCTGCCATGCGTTATACAGAAATTCGCATGATGCGGATTTCTCATGAGCTATTAAAAGATATTGAAAAAGAAACCATTGAATTTGTCCCTAACTACGATGAATCAACGGAAGAACCCTCGGTTTTGCCATCGCGTGTACCCAACCTTCTGATCAATGGATCCTCGGGAATTGCTGTTGGCATGGCTACAAATATCCCACCCCATAATATTGTGGAAATTATTGATGCGATTACGGCTCTAATTGATGAGCCAGACCTGACAGTGTCTGATTTGATGCAATATGTTCCCGGCCCTGATTTTCCTACAGGTGGTATTATTTATGGTGTTGATGGCATTGTTAAAGCTTATGAAACGGGCAGAGGAATCATTCGTATTCGGGCAAAAGTTGACATTGAAATCGAAAAGAAAAAAGGAGCAGGAGCTGGAGAAATTATTGTTGTTTCTGAACTGCCTTATCAAGTCAATAAAGCAAGGCTCATTGAAAAAATTTCAGCATTGATGAAAGCCAAACAACTTGAGGGTATCCGATACGCCAGAGATGAATCCGATCGACGCGGAATGCGGATCGCGATTGCTATCAAGAAAGATCATATGGCCGACGTGGTCTTGAATCAACTGTACAAGCACACTCAGCTTGAAAATACATTTGGTATTATTGTACTGGCCATTGTCAACAATCGCCCTGAATTATTATCTTTAAAACAGGCGTTGACCCATTTTATCGATCATCGCAAACTCATGATTGTTCGTCGAACCCGATATGATCTCAAAAAAGCTGAGGAACGTGCCCATATTCTCGAAGGATTGAAAATTGCTTTGGCCAATCTGGATGATGTTGTCGCACTGATTCGCAAGTCACGAACACCTGCTGAGGCCAAAGAAGGATTGATCCGGCAATTCGATCTGAGCGAAATACAGGCCCAGGCTATTTTGGATATGCGTCTGCAACGTCTGACAGGACTGGAACAGGAAAAAATAAATGCAGAATACGATCAACTCCTCAAAGATATTGCATGGTACAGAGAAATTTTAGGAAGTGAACGTATTGTATTCAATATTATCAAAGATGAACTGGCTGAAATTAAAGAACAATATGGCGATAAACGACGATCGGTCATTACTTCGGAAACCAAACAAATCAGTATGGAAGACATGATTGTTGAAGAAGACATGGTGGTGACCGTTTCCAACGCTGGATATATCAAACGAACCCCCTTGTCGGTTTATCATAGCCAACGTCGTGGTGGCAAAGGCAAGACCGCCATGGAAACTAAAGATCAGGACATTCTGGCTCATGTATTTGTTGCATCTACCCATCATTATTTTCTATTTTTTACCAATATGGGGAGCGTTTACTGGTGCAAAGTTTATGATATACCACAAGCCGGTCGCGTCAGTCGTGGGAAAGCCATTGTCAACCTTCTGAATTTTGTTGAAAATGAAAAACTGGCGACGGTCTTACCCGTGGCAGAATTCACTCCAGGTAGTTTTGTGATCATGGCTACCAAAAATGGTCTAATCAAAAAAACAGACATTATTGCTTACAGCCGGCCGCGTACAAACGGCATTCGAGCGATCCATCTCGTACCGGGCGATGAACTGATCGCTGCCCGCATTACCGATGGCACTCATAATATTTTTCTTGCGTCCTGTCTGGGCAAATCCATTCGATTTCATGAATCAGATATTCGGCCTTCGGGTCGAACCGCCAGAGGGGTCAAAGGAATTAAACTGGCTAAGGGAGACCGTATTGTTGGGATGGAAGTTCTGAGTTATGGTGAAACGCTTTTTGTTGTCACTGAAAATGGGTTTGGTAAACGAACATCAATCAATGAATACACCTTGCAAGCCCGCGGTGGAAAAGGCGTTATTACCATTAAAACCAGTGCCAGAAATGGTCTGGTGGTTTCAATACTCCTGGTGGAAGATGATGATGATGTCATTTTGATGACGGAAACCGGAAAAATCATTCGCTTGCAGGTTCAAAACATATCAAAAATTAGCCGCAACACTCAAGGCGTGAAACTTATGGATTTGGAATTTGGAGAACGAATTACAGCCGCAGTCCGACTGCCTGAACAAGAAGATAAACCATTGGAAGAAGATTTAGACAATGGTCTTCCCAAGCAACAGCCCTTGATTAAGTAACGTCTCAAACATCAGCAACCACGATTCATCGTGGTTGCTGAGCAAGGAATCGAAAATGAAAGTTGCACTGGCCCAAATCAACCCAACCATTGGTGCGTTTGATCAAAACCTGTTGAAAATTTTAAATAATATTGATCAAGCCATTCAACAAAAATGTGATTTAATTGTTTTTTCTGAGATGGTGCTTACCGGGTATCCGCCAAAAGACGTACTGGAAAAACAAGAATTTATTGCCAGTCAGCCCATATCCCAACTGATCAATACCGTTCATGGGATTGGGGTGGTCTGTGGCTGGGTTGAGCAATCAGAAAATCATTTGTATAATACAGCAGCGTTATTTAAAGATGGTCAAATCCTTCACAAAGCTTATAAACGATTGTTACCTGTCTACGATGTATTTGATGAACAACGATATTTCAAAGCTGGAGATTTTTGTGATATTTTTGAATTTAATGGCCATAAGATCGGACTGACCATTTGTGAAGATATCTGGAATGATCCAGATTTCTTTGCAAGCACGTCCTATGCTCGTGATCCTGTAAAAGAGATGATTGATAAAGGTGCAGATTGTATGATCAACATATCGGCATCACCTTTCCATTTGGGAAAGCGGTCTCTTAAAAAACGCATGCTCCAGACATTGAGTCAAAAATATAAGCTGCCATTTATCTATGTGAATCAGGTGGGCGGAAACGATAGTATTATCTTTGATGGCACAAGTATGGTTTTTGACAGTACTGGAACGATGGTTGCTCAAGGACGTGATTTTGAAGAAGACTTTGTTGTTTATGATACAGTGAGTAACCAGGGGATATGTCACAAAATTTCTGACTCTGATGAAGCCAGTGTATTCAAAGCCCTTGTATTGGGAACCCGGGATTATGTGCATAAATGTGGTTTTAAAAAGGCTGTCATTGGTTTAAGCGGAGGGATCGATTCTGCCGTGACAACAGCCATTGCAGTGGAAGCACTTGGAAAAGAAAATGTGCAGACAATATATATGCCCTCAGCATATACCTCCAAAGATAATGATGAAGATACACAAAAACTGGCTGAAAATTTAGGTATTCCCCGAAAGATTATTCCCATAGACACCCTATTTGATCCATTTTTAAACGCACTTCCGGATGATTTTTGCCGAGACAGTCATGGTCTTGCCGAACAAAACCTTCAAGCGCGTATTCGTGGCACGATACTGATGGCCTTTTCCAATAAATATGGTGCGCTTGTTTTAACCACTGGCAACAAATCTGAACTGGCAGTGGGATATTGTACGCTGTATGGCGATATGAATGGTGCCCTTGCATTAATATCTGACCTTCCCAAAACATTGGTGTATGCACTCTCCAGATATATCAACCAGGATCAGGAACGAATCCCGGGTCGAATCATTGAAAAAGCCCCCAGTGCTGAACTTAAACCCGACCAAAAAGATCAGGATGATTTGCCGGATTATGCGGACTTAGATATTATATTAAAAGCCTATATTGAAGATCATCAACCCATTGATCGTATTGTTGATATGGGGTTTAGCCGTTCACTGGTGACCGATGTCATTCAACGCATTTATCATAATGAGTACAAACGGCAACAAGCACCCATTGGCTTGAAAGTTACATCAAAGGCTTTTGGGTATGGACGACGGTATCCCATTGCTCATAAGGCAAGTTGGGCGTATTCCAAATAAATTGAGCTATTCTATATAGATAGGTATCAATGGATTGTCAGCCCTCTTTTAACCTGAGTTACAACATTTCAGCAAAAGAATCGTTCAAGAAAAGAAGGAACGTCTATGGCTATCAATGATATTACATTTATGAAACAAGCCCTTCAACATGCTGAAACAGCTCTGAAACGCGGTGATTTCCCTGTGGGGTGTGTGCTGACACTGAACGATCAAATCATTGCCACCGGAGAGCGTACAGGTACAATTGATTCAATCAACAATGAAT
>PEAL01000099.1 GCA_002753725.1 Deltaproteobacteria bacterium | reverse complement strand
AACGCAATGGATTTTTCGATTTGTGATCGCAACATCATCATTCCAGAATCTTCCATTGCATCGGGTACCAATGCGCTGGCAACAGCACTTGCACCCAGGTAAATAAAAAATGAAGAAAAGATCCAAAAGGCCAGAGCCGCCAGGGCAGAAGTTGATACAGAACGAAACACAATGGAAAAAAGTATGGATACACCCAACCAGAAAGCCAGATAGAAAATACTGATCACCACATAGATGGCGAGACGAAAGCACTCTTCAATGCCCGGAACAACACCAATCATGGTTAACCCCAGCCCGGAAACAACCAAAATGATTGAAACCACCATCAGCGAAATGATTGTCAGACCCGCCAAGAATTTTCCATTGATGACAGCATCTCTATAAATGGGCTGAGAGAGAAGTTTGCTTAAGGTGCCTTCATTACGTTCACGATTGATCGTATCAAATCCAAGCATCAGACCAATGAGTGGGCCAAAGAATGCAATGAACTGTACCAAAGAAAATTGCACACCCGATGATGTAAACATCAGCAGAAATACAAATTTAGGCTTGGCGATTCCCTCCAGATTTTTTGCCAGATTCAAACCCGCCATATACGCTGTGATCAAGCTGACCATTGCAATGAGTGCAAACAGAATTAAAAAACGATTGCTTGAAAAATGATCAGACAATTCTTTTTTAAATATGGTTTTCACGCCGTTCATGATCAGGCCTCCTGAAAATATTTCATATAAAGTTCTTCCAAGCTGTACGATTCTTTACCCACACCAAGTTTCTCCTCAGCCAGTTGATCCATTTCACCATGAGCCACCATTTTTCCATTAATCATGATCCCCACTCTGTCACAAATTCGTTGCACCTGATAGAGCAGATGGGAGGAAAGAAGGATGGTCATTTTTTTTTCTTTGCTCAACCATTGAATCATTTCAATCAATCGGTTGGTGGTATCTGGATCCAGGCCCAGGGTTGGCTCGTCCAAAAAAGCGATTTTGGGAGATTTTACCAAAACCTCCGCAATGCCCAGGCGTTGACGCATACCGCGGGAATAAGCTGCAATGAGCTTATTCCCCGCATCCTCAAGTCCTACTGTTTTAAGGGCAGATTGAATGCGTTCATTGGCAATATCATCCGGTATATCATTTAAATCCGTGATAAATTTCAACGTTTGTCTGGCATCCAGCTCCCTGTAAAAGCCCATGTTTTCCTGAAGGTATCCAATATGTCGTTTGACCCGGATGGGCTCTCTTGCTGGATTGATTCCCATTACCTGAGCTGTTCCAGCAGAAGGGTCGGTCAATCCAAGGAGCATCAGAAGAGTGGTTGTTTTTCCTGCGCCATTGGGACCTAAAAAACCAAAAATTTCGCCCTCACGGACATCAAAGGTCAGATGGTCAACTGCCGCCTGAGTTCCATAAAATTTTGTCAGATCATTGGTTTGGATAATGGTTTTTGTTTCCATTTTTATTTTCTACCCATGCGTTGAAATAAATAAGTCAGCCCTGAAATGACTGCCACAATGATAAAAATGCCAATCCATGCCCAGGCAGATGATGCTTTGACCGTGACTCTGAGTTCAATGGTTTTATCGACCTTTTCACCGGCAACATTGACACTGACGGAATAATCTCCAACAAGGGCATCATCGTACGGCTCAATGATAACTTCAACTTGTTTCACATTGTTGGGTTCGAGAACCTCAATGACTTCAGGAACGAAACTGACTTTCCAGTTTTCTGGTTTAAATGACATAAACTTGACATTATGGTGTATTGCAGATCCAGTATTCTTGACATACACTGAAAGCGTCGATGTTTTTCCAGAACGAGCATCCAGAGATAAAAGCCCGGAGGGTGTTCCGGCTTCAATGGCATACGTTCCGGTTAATATGACTTTAAACTCAGCCTCAGTTTTAGCATCACCCGATTGTATGAGAATATTCACCGGATATTCTCCACTGGTTGCAGACATGGGCGGCTTAACCTGTAAAGCCACGGTTGAATTTTGTCCGGATTTGATACGAAGACTCGAAATATATTTGCTTTCATAGGCAGGCTTAAAATTAATATCCCAACCATCAGGTCCTTTGGCTGATAAATCAAAAATGGCATCTTTATCCAGTTTACTGGAGACCTCCATTGAAAATTCAAATTCACCATCGGTTGGCCCTCTTAGCTCTGGATAGGATGTACTGAGGCGAACCCCAGTGTCAGCCACTTTTTTGCCAGATTTTTCAATGACAGTAACATGAACCGGTTGCCTGAGTTGAAATTTTCCATCCACCGTTCTTGCGTTGATTTCAAAGGCATATTTTCCAGGCCTGACATCCTTTTCCGGAACAGCTTCAAATGTCAGATTTTTTTCCTGACCGGAAGCAACATATATATCAGAGACCTCAAACTGATAAGTCTTGATAACTGTTTTCCAGTCTTTGGGTTGTCGAATCAATTGAAGATGAACACTCTCATTGAAACATCCGCGATTATATATGGTTATCTCCATACTCACCGTGTCTTCTCTTTCAATGGTTATTCCCGGATATTCAACACCCATTTCAATCCATCGACTGTTTTTCGGGCAATCCGAACTTGCATTTGCCGGACAACAAATGAACGCAGCAAAAAAACAAAGGATAAACATTAAAAGGGTCATGTTGCGCAAGCAACGTGTCATCATGATAAACCTCCTTCAAAAAAAAAGTGAATTTTATTTGGGATTAAATATTTATACAACAATACGTATTTATGAGATATTTATAATAATAAAGGACAGGTAAACATAAAAATAACCTTAATTTGCTAATTGTCAATTATCAATTCAATTTAAACTGTTTATATCTTTTCTGTGTTGCTTCATACAATCGTTCTCCACTTTTATTAATGTCTTTATCCCATATTTTAACGATACGCCTGGCAATATCCTTAACACCAATGGCAAAAGGGCTTTTGGGGATTGTGATGAGCAAGGGTTCTTTTTGACGGCCAGCCTGTCTAATTTGCGGGTCATAAAAGATATAACCAAAATAATCCACCTGAAGTGACAGGGTTTGACGAAGCGTGCTGTCGATTTTATTGGTCATTTTAAGATCATCAGGATGGTCGCCCATATTGAAAATAATGCGGGGATGATAATAATTGATCGCTTTTTTGGCTCTGGAAGCAAGTTCAGGACTTTTTTCATGAATCATTTCCAGAAGCGATCTTACTGTCAGTGGATCCTCCGGTTGATTTGTTCGAAATGTGTTGACAACCATTTTAAAAACTTGCCGGTCGTGGCGGACAATACTTGATATCACACGATACAGAAAATTCTTTAAAAACATTAAAAAATTCATCAAGGCGGGCGTTTCAAAGGTTGTAACCAGTATCCCCTGATGAGATATTCCAAAAAAATTTAGCGTGTTGAATGTCGTCCCCGCACCCAGATCCAAAAGAATATATTCAGCAGTTACTTGCTGAATATTCTGGATAACATCCAGGCGTTGTTCAAAAGGAATATTGGCAAGAAAAGGGGTCCGACCTTCACCAGGAATAAATGACAGGTTAGGAATATCTGTTTCGACAATTAAATCTTTGAATTTCACATTTTTGGCTTTAAGATAATCTCCAATGCCATTGTATTTATTGGATAAGCCAAGATAGGTGTGTAAGTTGGAACCGCCCAGATCCAAATCTATTGCAAGGGTTTTATGTCCAAGCTGTGCAATGGCAATGGCAAGATTGGATGAAAAAACGCTTTTTCCCACCCCCCCTTTACCACTGGCAACAGGGATAATAATACGATCTTTCTTCATGAAATCATCTCTTCTTAATTATACAATCTTTTTATTTTAGACGTTCTATTCTTTACTTGAGCGTCGTTGGGAATAAGCGTAGTAACTTAAGACGCTCAAGAAATATAATATGTCAGCCCAATTGATGC
Source organism: Deltaproteobacteria bacterium (assembly GCA_002753725.1). Taxonomy (GTDB): domain Bacteria; phylum Desulfobacterota; class Desulfobacteria; order Desulfobacterales; family Magnetomoraceae; genus Magnetomorum. Next base: position 12,134 of record PEAL01000099.1, on the reverse strand, counting down.
AACACAATTTTATTCGCGTAAAATCAAAATTGATGACATCGCATCTTTTCCTTGACAGAGTATGCAGTTTTTTTTACCAAGTTAAAATAGATGTTATGAAAAGTAACGACAGAATTTGGAATGATTGATCTTTTGATAATGAAAATAGAAATGAGGTGGCAAAATGGCGATACGAATTCTTGTGGTACACGAGTACACGGTTATTCAAAAAATTGCTCAAAATTATATTCTGACGGAATATAGTGATGCTATTGTGAATGTATTCTCTTCAACCCTGGATGCGATTGAAGAACTGAAAACGATTCAATACGATATTGTTTTATGTGCAATGGAGATGTACGGCATGGATGGACTTGCTTTTTCCGAAGCAATCCTCCAGACGATCAATAAAGACACCAACTTTATTATCATGACCTCAAATTATGATGAGAAAAACATTATCTCTCTCAAACAAATGGGTATAAAACATGTCTTGAGCATTCCTTTTACACAGCCCCAATTGAGAGCATTCATTAATGACATGATTAAGCCTCGAGCCAAACGTATTTTTGAACGATTTATTGTTCAGGATACGCATGTATTAATTCCTGTCAAGGGGCAAACATTAACTGCTCAACTGATTAATATTGGTATGAACGGTTTTCTCTGCGAGTTGACATTTAATAAAACATGTAACAATATCTTAGAATCAAATCTATTGGCACTAAAATTCCCGGAAGCATTTGGCAATATTACAGCGCATGATATCACTGTCAGTCTGATGCGAATTTCAGTGTCTGAATGGGATTCAAAGAGTTTACCTGAAACCATTCGAATTGCCTATAGATTTGTTCAAATGCCCCCGGCATCAAAAAAAATAATTCAAAAAGCCATTAAAATATCATCCAATGAACTGACAATGGCAGAATCTCAAGCATTGATTGAAATTCTTGGTGAATAAGTGTTCGAAAAGAATAATTGATGGACGTAAACTTATTAAATAAGAAGGAAATTAAACACCTGTATGAACGGGCACGTTCCCCAAGAATCGGTTCTTTAAAGATACTCGATGTTCACGTTTTTTAGATGACTAAAGCAAATACTGTCCATAAAAACACGTTATTTATTTGTTGACATTTTTCACTAATTGTACAAAAAAAAAAGTCCCGATGAACACTTAAAATAGTGAAAAAGTAAAATAAAAAATACAGTAATTGTTTAGATTGATGGGGTTTAAGGATGAAAAAACTTGTTTTTTTTGGTGGCGGAGGATTCTTTCTAGAGCTATTTGAATATATTAAAAAAGACATGGATAATAAAATTTTGAGTGACATTCAAATTAAGGGGTTTATTGATGATAATACTGCTCTTAGATATCCATTCTGCGCAAACCTGGGAACAATTGCTGATTTTAAGCCAGAAAAAAACGATTGCCTTTTAATTACCATTGGGAATCCATGGATTCGGGAAAAATTTTTTGTTAAATTTCAAAAGGATGGATGCGATTTTTTTTCATATATTCATCCCAGTGCTATTATTTCCTCGACTGCTAAAATAGGAAAGGGCTGTATTGTGTGTCCATTCTCGATGGTAAACGCTTATGCAACGGTTGAGGATAACGTTGTTATCAATGTTCATGCCAGTATCGGTCATGAATCTTTACTGGGACAAAGCTGTGTCCTTTCTCCATATGCTGCGATTAATGGGAATGCTCAGTTGGGAGCAATGTCTTTCATGGGAACTCGGTCAACGGTGTTTCCCGGGGTTTCAGTTGGCAAAATGTCCACAATTGATTCACACTCCTACGCAAAATTCAACACCGATGAAAAAACTATTGTTTCGTTGAGATCCAAATATCTGGCAATAAAAAATAGAATGATTAAATAGAAGGAAAAAAATGTCCAATAAAAAAATGATCACTTGTTTTGTTGAAGCATTAGGTATAAGCGAAGAGGATGTTGTTAATACACTGGAATATAATTCTATCCCTCAATGGGATTCTGTTGCACACATGCAACTCATCGCTGCTCTGGAAGAAGCTTTTGACATTATGCTTGACACAGATGACATCATTGACATGAGTAGTGTTGCCAAAGCGCGACAAATTTTACAAAAATACGATATAGGGTTTTGAATTTATGCTGTTATCCGGAAAAATTGCTATTGTAACAGGTGCTACTCGTGGAATTGGTTTTGCCATCGCAAAACTGTTTATTGAGCATGGCGCTCAGGTGTTTGTCAATGGTAGAGATGAAAAACACGTTTTAGCAGCCATTGATCGTCTAAAGGGTGAACACGACCAGGTTCAACCAATCATTTTTGATATATCTGACGATAATGCGGTTAAAACGGCTTTTCAAACGTTTTATAAATCTTCAAAAAAGTTAGATATACTTGTCAATAATGCGGGAATATTGGATGATGCGCTCATTGGTATGGTGACCAGAGATCAAATCGAAAAAACCTTTGCAACAAACACGTTCAGTTCATTATATATGTCTCAATATGCTGCACGTCTGATGGCGCGAAACAAATTCGGTTCAATCATCAACATGTCCTCCATTATTGCAACGACGGGTAACTCCGGTCAAGCTGTGTACAGCGGCTCTAAGGCAGCATTGATTGGTATTACAAAATCCCTTGCAAAAGAAGTGGCTCATTTAAATATCAGAGTCAACGCCATTGCTCCAGGATTCATTGATACAGATATGGCCCATTCCATACCCGCTAAATTATTTCAAGAGCGCATGGATTCTATAAAAATGAAACGTATTGGTCAACCGAAAGAAGTTGCTGGCACGGCACTTTTTTTAGCATCTGAACTCTCTTCTTATGTGACAGGGCAGGTGATCGGGGTAGATGGCGGAATGCTAATATAAGCCCAGGATTTGTAAACTATATGAACTTTTGGAATTTATGTAAACATCATTTGAAACGAACAGCCTTTGTGACTGAAAATGGGAAAAAAATCTCATATTCTGAATTGGATGTTCATATGAATGATTTTTCAAAAAAACTGGGACAGCCTAAAAAACTCGTCTTTCTCAAATGCACCCATTCTTACCAAAGTGTTCTTGCTTTTCTCGCTTGTTTGAACACAAATAACCCTCTACTGCTTCTGGATAAAACGATTGATAAAGAATTACTGGATCATCTTATTTCAGTGTATCAACCCCATTTTATCATTTCTGATAATCAATTCCATGAACGCAATAACGATAGAATGATATTGCATCCTGATTTGGCACTTTTGTTGTCAACCTCAGGTTCAACAGGCTCACCGAAACTCGTTCAACTCAGCCAATCCAATTTAATAGCAAACGCCAGATCTATAACAGAATATCTGGAAATAAAGCCAGGCGATACCGCAATAACAACATTGCCCATGAATTATTCATATGGCCTTTCAGTGATTACCAGTCATTTATTGGCCGGTGCAACAGTTGTCTTAAATAATTTCAGCATGATCAGTCGAGAATTTTGGCATGCAATTCAGGAAAACTCAGTAACAACCTTTTCAGGGGTGCCTTATATTTATCAAACATTAAAAAGGCTAAAATACGCTCGTTTTGATACCCGCTCCATAACATATCTTACTCAGGCAGGAGGAAGATTGGATGAAGAAACCGCTGCATATTTTGTAAAAGAATGTTCCCAGAGAAATCAAAAATTTATCATTATGTATGGACAAACCGAGGCTACTGCACGAATTTCCTATTTACCGCCCCATCAATTTGAAAAAAAGCACTCCTCTATTGGGATACCGATTCCCGGAGGAAAACTAACCCTTATGGATAAAAATGGCATCACAATAACCCAACCGCATGTTGAAGGAGAACTGGTCTATCAGGGTAAAAATGTAATGCTTGGATATGCACAATCGTTATCTGATTTGGCGAACGGTGATGTTCAACAGGGTGTTTTAAAAACCGGCGATATGGGTTACTTTGATGAAGATTCTTTTTTTTACTTAACGGGGAGAAAAAAAAGATTTATCAAAATAGCCGGTTCCCGAATCAGTTTAAGTGCTGTGGAGGATTTCTTAAGTAGAAAAGGGTATGCGGTCCTATCCGGCGGTAAAGATGATTTGTTGAAAATAGCGGTGACGGGTGAAGAATCATTGCTATTAAAGATAAAAACTCTCGTAAGCTCAGCATTTAAACTCAATATTAACCATATCGATTGTTTTCTGGTTGACCATTTCCCGCGAACATCTGCTGGAAAGATCGACTATCAATTATTGTTTAAAAATGAAGGTGTCCTCTGATGAAAAGCATAGAAGACATTTTTCAACTTGACTCACCTTATCTCCTGACAAAAGATCAAAAGAAAAAAATGCTGGATCCTTACTTGCATGATTTAGATAACTTGCATTACGAAAAGTGTATTTCATATAGAAAGATTGTCGATGCGATCCCAGGTGGCAGAAATAAACAGTCTGATCTTTATTTGCCTGTTCGTTTATTTAAAAATTTTGATCTCCGAAGTATATCCTCTGACCAAATTCTAAAAACACTCACATCATCAGGAACCACATCACAACAAGTGTCAAAAATCTATATTGACAAAATCACCGCCATCAATCAAACAAAAGCGCTTGTAAAAATCATGCAACATTATATTGGTAAGAACAGATTACCCATGCTCATTATTGATCATCCAAATGTCATTAAAGACAGGACATTATTTTCTGCGAGAGGGGCTGGTATTCGAGGATTATGGACTTTTGGCAGAAATCATACCTATGCACTGGATAATGAAATGAATGTCGATGATGATGCCATTGATGCTTTTATAGAAAAATTCAAGCATCAAAAAAGTATCATCTTTGGCTTTACATTCATGATATGGAAATATTTCATTCAAGAACTTGAAAAGCAAGGAAGAACAATAGATTTGTGCAATTCAATAGTCTTTCATAGTGGGGGCTGGAAAAAACTACAAGACGATGCCGTCGATAATGAAACGTTCAAGTCAAAAGTAAAACAGCTTACCGAAGTGTCACACGTTCATAATTTTTATGGTATGGTGGAACAGGTTGGCACAATATATGTTGAATGTGAAAAAGGTTATTTGCATGCACCCATTTTTTCTGATGTAAAAATTCTTGATCCGGCAACGATGAAAGAACGGCCACATAAGCAATCCGGTGTCATTGCCGTTGAATCCATATTGCCAGTGAGCTATCCAGGGCATCGATTACTTACTGAAGATTTAGGCACTGTCATGGGTGAGGATGATTGTGAATGTGGAAAAAAAGGCAAATATTTTCTCATCCACGGGCGTTTGAAAAAAGCTGAAATTCGTGGGTGCAGTGATACCTATGCTGTAGAATAATCCATAAGCCAGGTAAACAAAATCAATGATGAATATTCAGATGTTAGTACCCAAACAAACGATTGAGCATAAAAACCTCTTTAAAAAGTTCAGAACATTGGCGCCTTTTTCTGATGGTGTCATTGAGTTTGTGAGCGCGTTTTCTTCGAAGATTCTGGTTGATCAAGCATTGAAAAAGTATCCGGAATTAATTGCATTGGGATTCTGGATGCGGAAAAGCTCAATACGTCATTATAAAGAAATATTTGAATCAAAAAATGAGGGCAGAATAAAACTGGCAAGAGGCACTGTGTTTCATATTGCTCCTTCCAATGTTGATACGATCTTTATATACTCACTGTTTATTTCGCTGCTGATGGGAAATGCAAATATTGTTCGTATTTCACAACATTCAGGCAAGCAGACAGAGCTACTGATCACTGTCTTGAATGAATTACTTGGCGAAAGTCAATTTGCACATTTACAAAATTACATTCAACTCGTGTCTTTTGATCATGACAGTGAGATTCTCACTAAATTATCGGCAAGTTGTGATGCCAGAGTGATCTGGGGAGGTGATGAAACCATTGCACTGATCACTCGTGTTCCTATCCCGCCAAAAGCGATTGACATTAAGTTTGCCAATAAATATTCGTTTACCCTTCTGAATGGAAAAAGTATAGCAGTGCTGACAAATGATGAACGGAACATACTGGCAAAGAAATTTGTCAATGATTCTTATTCTTTTGGGCAAATGGCATGCTCTTCTCCAAGAGCTGTCATATGGATCGAAAGCAACGCAATCGTTAGAAAACAATTCTGGGAAGCGGTAGAGAGACAGATTGATCGTTTTGATCATAATCTTCATGATGTTGACTTCATAAATAAGCTTGTTTTCGAATATGGGTTGGCAATAGAAAAAGATATTAAAATCTGTGCAACAGGGTCCAACAAATTATCGGTTCTATGGACGGATTTAAACACTGTTTTTGATCTGGATGCACATTGTGGGTCTGGTCTTTTTTTGGAATCCAAAATTACAAGCCTGCATGAATTGTCATCTTTATTGACAAAAGATTTTCAAACCGTTTCGTATTACGGCATTGAAAAAGAGCAGTTAATTGACTGGATTTCAAGCGGTTTAAATGGCATTGACAGACTCGTACCTGTAGGGCAAGCACTTGATTTTTATCCAGTTTGGGATGGCTTTGATTTAAGTGAATTTTTGACTCGTGAAGTAACGGTTTTGTAATAGATAATACATAACGCTAATTTAAACATAGCCCATACCACTGAAATTATTTAGTAATCATTGGAATAAAACAAAACGATACTTTTTCATGATTTTATGATAGAAATGACAGAAATATCATTTATTTAAATTTGAAGACTATCTGTTAACATTTTTTGAAAAAGGAATTTACCATGGTCCAGGTTGATGTATTTTGGTCTTATGCTCTGGGAGCAAGTTTTGCATCAGCAGCATCCAGGCAATTAAAACAAGAAAACAAACCCTTTCAAAATGATTATTTCACTTACACCCTTTTATACTTATCATGTATTTTTGCACCATCAGGCATTTATCTTCTCTGGCAATTTCCCCATTGGGAAACCATGCAAGTGGCTACCTGCCACGGTGATCTGCCTGCATGGTTGGTGACATTGTTTAGTATCACCAATATTACCCAGGGAATTTTAGGATTTTGGGTAAGTTATAAATGTATACAGGCCGGCAAGTATTATTGGGCTCACCTTCAATGGTGTCTGGGATATTTTTGCATGTTTTTTGTATTGCTTCATGGATGGGATGGTCTTGGATGGCAACGATTTTTATACGATCCAACAGTCCTCAACAACCAACTGTGGGAACACGGAAAACATATGGGCTTTTCTTTTGCATGGAGCAATGTTGCCATGACATTATATGTCATGGGACTTTTTGTCATTCCATTTATGATTATTCCCATGGGAAAATGGATCATCGAAGGTGCGCAGAATGCTCCGGAAGTGAATGCATCTGATATTCCAGACAGTATTCTCTCCATTGGACGAACTTTTTTGATATTGACGTTAGGTATCACCCTGGGTGCATCTGGAATCACAGCCATTGTGATTTATCTTTTTCGACTGATCACCGGAAATATGTTTATCAGCTTTGTCTTGGGGATGCTAATATGCCTTTTTTCAGCATATTACTTTCTTTTTCAACACGGACAGTTCTGCTATGAGTGGTTTAAAAAACTGTTTCTTGCAGAACCCGAAACATCGAAATAAAATCATTTTATTTTTTGTGCGTTTATCATGAAAGTAACCATTCTTCATCGATATTTATTACGTGAAATTGTCCCGCCCTTTTGTGTCAATCTTCTGGTGTTTTGTTGCATTTTTTTAATTTCTAAAATGCTGGAAATTACCCGGTTGATTGTCATTTATCAGATGGATATTTTTTCTGTCTTGAAAATTGTGGCGCATTCGATACCATCGTTTTTAATATTTGTTTTGCCCATGTCTGTTATGATGGGCATATTACTGGCTTTATTACGATTATCGAGCGACAATGAAATTATGGCGATCAAAACGGGCGGGGTTCACATTTATCATTTATTACCGCCAGTATTGTTTTTTTCAATTTTAGGATGTGCCCTGACATTATTGATGACCATTTATGGTGCGCCTGCATCTCGGATGGCTACGAAAAATTTACTGATTCAAGTGGTTCGTTCAAATCTCAATGCGGGTCTCAAAGAGCGAACGTTTAATGATCGCTTTCAAGGTGTCATGCTCTATGTTACCACGATTGACCCACAAACAGGTCTTTTAAAACATTTGTTTGTTCAGGACCATCGAGATAGCAAGATGACCCGAACCATTATTGCCTCCAGTGGAAAAATTTTCTCTGATAATGAAACCGGACAATTTCAACTTCAATTATTTGACGGGGTTATCAATCAGGTGGATCAAGCCCAATCATCGGTTTATAGCGTCCATTTTGATCAATATTATTTTAATCTGGATCTCGATCAACTGATAAAAGATGTGGTAAAAGACCAACAAAAATCATTCAAAGAACTGACATTAAAAGAGTTGAGAGGCAGCTTAAACCAGGATGTTCCTGATAAGGAATATGACCTTCGCCTGATGGAATATCACAAAAAATTTTCCATCCCTTTTGCCTGTATTGTTTTATCACTATTGGCGATGCCGCTGGGGATTGGCACGCAATCCCAGCGGCGATCTTTTGGCGTGGTTTTGGGATTGATTTTCTTTTTGTTGTATTACTTGTTATTGAGTCTATCTATGGGATTTGCAGAATCCAGTGGGCTGCCGATTGTCTTGTGTATATGGGCACCCAATATAATCATTTTTGTTTTGGCGTATTATTTACTTATTCGGGCGGCGCAAGAACGACCTTTCATGCTGCCTGTTCTGTTTCTTTTCAAAAAAAAATAATATCATGCTGATCATGGCATTGAAAATTTCAGTTGAGTGTAACCCAAATAGCCGGTGAAAGAATTTGTCCCAAAGCTTTAGGAGTATTCCTTAGGAACTGATTTTAAAAATTATTGACTTGAAAAATATAAATTGTTAGCACTGATCGTATATAATTTTTTGTGTTCAGTACAGTAAACAGTATACAATAGACAAAAACAGATTTATAATTTCATCATCTGTATGAATATATCATTTTAAGGAGGTAAAAAATGGCACGCTATATCATGGCAATTGATCAGGGAACAACAGGTTCACGAGCAATGATTGTCAATCAGGAAGGCCAGGTTGTGGGAAGTGAATATTCCGAATTTCCCCAAATTTATCCAAAACCAGGATGGGTTGAACATGACCCAGAAAAAATATGGGACACCACGTATAAAGTCATGAAACAAGCCATGTTTATTTCTGGTGTTTCCCCAAAAGATATTTCTGGCATTGGAATTACCAACCAGCGTGAAACAACTGTTTTATGGGATCGAAGTTCACTCAAACCGCTATATAATGCAATCGTCTGGCAATGCCGGCGAAGTGCGGACATTTGTGATTCCATTAAAGCCAATGGATATGAGAAATTATTTCGAGACAAAACCGGATTGGTTGTTGATGCCTATTTCTCTGGAACAAAAATCAAATGGATTATGGATAATGTTCCCAATGTAAAGGATAAAGCCGATAAAGGACAGGTTGCTTTTGGAACAATGGACACATGGTTGATTGCCAAGCTAACAGGTGGAAAAATCCATGTTACCGATTATACCAATGCTTCACGTACTCTTTTATATGATATTCACAACAAATCATGGGATAATGACTTATTGAAAATTCTGGGAATCCCTGATTCTCTTTTACCGGATGTCAAACCATCGGCTGGCATTGTTGGTTATACAGATGAATCGATTTTTGGGGCTTCTGTACCTATCGCTGGTATTGCCGGAGATCAACAAGCCGCACTTTTTGGTCAGGCATGTTTTTCCAAAGGGCAGGCAAAAAATACTTATGGAACCGGTTGTTTTATGCTGCTCAATGTCGGACAGGAGCGTATTGATCCAGGCAAGGGATTGATTCTCACTTTAGCCTGCAATGAGTATGGCCAACCCTGCTACGCCCTTGAAGGTTCGATTTTTATTGGTGGTGCTGTTATCCAATGGTTGCGAGATGGTTTAGGGATTATTAAAACAGCAAAAGAAACCCAAAAAATAGCTGAAAGTGTTGAAAACAATGGCGGTGTATACCTTGTCCCTGCTTTTGCTGGATTGGGCGCCCCTTATTGGGACATGTATGCACGGGGTGGGATATCAGGTATTACCCGGTCGACGACGCATGCACATATTGTCCGTGCTGCACTTGAAGGTATCGCATTTCAAGTTAAAGATTTGATCAGTGCCTTTGAATCCGCAACAGGGCAGTCATTTTCTGTGCTGAAAGTTGATGGCGGGGCAACATCAAATAATTTTCTAATGCAATTCCAGTCTGATCTTCTTGGTATTTCAATTGACCGCTCCCGATATATCGAATCCACTGGCATGGGCGCTGCCTTTTTGGCGGGTATTGCCGTAGAATTGTGGACGCCTGGAGAAGAAATCACCAAACTTCGCCAATCAGAATGCATGTTTGAACCCAAAATTGATGAGGATACAAAAAAGAAATTGTATGATGGCTGGATTGATGCTGTCAATCGGGTAAAAACGCATTCCTGATAGTCTATGCTTGAGACCGGATTACGCAGATTAAAATGAATCATAGGAACATCTCTTTACAAATCATTTATGCTGTGTAATCCAGTTTAAACCGCAATCCAGAATTTCAGAATAGCGTGAATTGAATCAAAATATAAAGCAATCACAATTGATTGCACAGTCCATGATATAAAAGACTTTAAGTTGATCCCCATTCCCAACTATGCTATATATTTTTTAAGCTTACCAAATAAACATTTTACCTGTAATCGTTATTTCTAAAATAATGAATTTTAGATTTTTCAAACAATTTTTATAGTGTCTTGAAAATCTGCAAGGGAGGTTTGTTTAATGACCGAAATTATTGAAATAAAAGCAAGAGAGATTTTAGACTCTCGAGGCAATCCCACTGTTGAAGTCGATACTGTACTATCCTGCGGCGTCATCGGGCGAGCGGCGGTGCCATCCGGTGCATCAACAGGTACACGCGAAGCGCTTGAGTTGAGAGATAAAGAAGAAAATCGTTATCTGGGCAAAGGCGTTCAAAAAGCGGTTGCCAATATCAAGGAAACAATTATTCCCAAAATCCTGGGAATGGATGCTTCTCAGCAGGCAAAAATTGATCAAACCATGCTTGCTCTTGATGGCACACCCAACAAATCCAAATTGGGTGCGAATGCAATCCTGGGTGTTTCCATGTCTGTCGCCCGTGCGGCTGCCAATGCTTTTGAATTACCACTCTATCGATATTTGGGTGGTATCAATGCCTGTATTTTACCCCTGCCCATGATGAATATCATTAATGGAGGCGCACATGCTGTAAACAATCTGGATATCCAGGAATTCATGATTATGCCCAAAGGGGCAAAATCAATTACAGAAGCTGTTCGCATGGGGGCTGAAATTTTTCACCATTTAAAAAAGATTTTAAAAACAGATGGTCATCAGGTTGCTGTTGGCGATGAAGGCGGATTTGCACCGAATTTATCTTCCAATGAAGAAGCCCTGAAATTTATTCTCCGTGCCATTGAAACTGCCGGTTACAGCCCGGGTAAAGATGTGGGGTTGGCATTGGATGCTGCTGCCAGTGAATTTTTTGAAAATGGCAGCTACCGCTTTAAATCTGAGCAAAAGTCAATGACTGCTGAAGCGCTTGTTGATTATTATGAAGGACTTATTGATAAGTATCCCATATTGTCCATTGAAGATGGTCTGGCTGAACAAGATTGGGATGGATGGCGGGTAATGACCGAACGATTGTCAGACAAAATCCAGATCGTTGGTGATGATTTATTTGTTACCAATGTTTCTATCTTGAAAGAAGGCATTGAAAAAAATATCGCCAACTCCATTTTAATCAAACTCAACCAAATTGGAAGTGTGTCTGAAACGATGGAAACCATTGCACTGGCAAAACAATCCGCATATACAACAGTGATATCTCATCGTTCTGGTGAAACAGAAGATACCTTTATTTCCGATCTTGCTGTTGCTGTGAATGCCGGACAAATAAAAACGGGTTCCCTTTCAAGGACAGATCGGGTGTGTAAATATAACCAACTGATTCGTATTGAAGAAGAACTTGGAACTGTTGGTGCTTTTTCAACAGCATTTAAATGATCATGATACTATAAAAAAACCTGGCTCAACAGCCAGGTTTTTAAAACGTTA
>PEAL01000098.1 GCA_002753725.1 Deltaproteobacteria bacterium | reverse complement strand
ACAAAGGCTTTGAACCTAAAATAATTAAAGAAGTTACAGGGTTAAAAGATAGTGAATTGAAAAAATTATGATAAAAAAAAACAGAGCCAGTGGTGGTATTATCACTTGAAGACTATCATGCGATTGAGGAAATAATGTTACCAAAAGAACTCTATCAAAAAATTCAAAAATTTCATTTCCGAACTCGTTTCATGGCCAACGACTTGTTCGCCGGTCAATATGAAAGCGCCTTTAAAGGGCGAGGAATGGAATTTGCCGAAGTCCGGGAATACCTGCCTGGAGACGATGTCCGAGGGATTGACTGGAATGTCTCTGCGCGCTTTGGGCATCCGTATGTCAAGGTGTTTCATGAAGAACGTGAGCTGACAGTCACATTGCTCATCGACCTTTCAGGCTCTAATTTATTTGGCACACGGAAACGTTTCAAACGGGAAGTCATTGCGGAAATTGCCGGTATATTATCATTTGCTGCCATTCGAACCAACGACAAAGTAGGTGCTATTTTATTCAGCTCTGAGGTTAATCGTTATATTCCGCCAGCCAAAGGTGTGGCTCATGTCTGGCGCATGATCAAAGAAATTTTTACCTATTCTCCACCCTCGCTGGGAACTGATATTGCTTCAGCCCTTGAATTTCTGAATAAAGTCGTAAAACGTCATTCCATTTGCTTTGTGGTATCTGATTTTCAATTGCCCTATTTTGACGATCGCTTTGAAAAACCTCTCAGGATGGCATCCAAAAAACATGACCTGACAGCCATTCGTGTCATGGATCCGGCTGAAAAAGAACTTCCCAAAGTAGGAAGAATTCGTATTCAAGATCCAGAAACCGGCGATATTCTGGCAATTAATACACAAGATCGACAGATCCGCCGCAGATGGGAAGAAATGCAACATCAAAATGAAGTGCAATTCATGCAGGCCCTTGTGAAATCTAAAGTTGATCTGGTGGATCTGTCTACAAACGCATCTGTTGTTGAACCGCTGACAGCTTATTTTCGGCGAAGGGAAAACCGACGATGAAAAAACAGGCGTTACAGGTTTTTCTAATTATTTGCTTATGTTGGAAGTATGCTGCTGCGCAAACACCGATAGATATGACGCCGACACTTCCCTTAAACACAACACCCTATACATCGGCATCGTATACCCCCGTAGCATATTCACCTGCATCATATACGACATCCACACATCCCGAAGAAGACACGACAGACTATCACCCTATCATTGCTCAATTTGTTGAAGAAAAAGCAGTACCTGGTGATATTGTCACATTGAAATTGTCCTTTCAGCTTCCCAAAGGCATGACATTTCCTGAAAAAATTCCCATACAAGGTCTGGATGAATTTCAAATCATGGGAATGGATACAGATGGTTCAGATATTTTAATTCGTCTGATGGTGGATGTCATTGATACCTTTGATGTTCCGGCTTTAAAGGTTTTTTTGACCCATGCCAATGGTACACCAATGGCGTTTAAAAGTGATCCTGTCATGTTAACAGTGGATCTACCCTTCGATAAGACAGATACTGAAATTGATGTTCATCCTATAAAAGATATTATTCCTGTAAACACGACCCAACAATATTTAGTATGGGCCGCTATTGCTCTGATTCTGCTGATGATCGGGTTGGGGATCTGGTTTTTTATCAGAAAACGCAAACAAAAAATCATTGAAGAACAACGTCAAAAAACCCCGGAAGAAATTGCATTTGATGCTTTGCGCGATTTAAACCGAGATGCTCATTTGTTTCGTGATAATATTAAAGCGTTTTATTTTAGGTTAACCCAAATATTAAAAGAATATATGGGCCAGATTCGAGGCTTTCCAGCAGCAGAACTGACCACTGAAGAAATTGCCTCAAAGATTAAAAAAGATGCAGATATTGAAATGGTTCGCCTGATGCGAAAAGCTGACATGATCAAATTCGCTGATTTTCGTCCAACAACTGCCGAGCGCGAAGATCACTGGAAAACCATCTGGTCATATGTTAAAACAACATCAGATGAACGTCATCAACAATTAGAGGAAACGAATTAACCCCATGTTTCGATTTGCTTATCCATATGTATTGATTTTTTTTATTCCCTTAATGATATGGGGATATCTGCTGATCCGCAGACGCCGTCAGAAAACGGTGACATTCTCACAAACCAGTCAATTAAAAAAGCTTGCTGGAAAACGTGAAGACGTCATCATTGATTTACCCTTGTACTTGCGCATATTGTGCATGGCATTTTTGATTCTGACCATTTGTCGTCCCCAATCCTACAATGTGTCAAGAGAGATTAAATCACCAGGAGTGGATATTTTGTTGTGCATGGATACATCGGGTTCCATGCAAGCCCTGGATTTCAAGCTGGGAAAACAATCGGTGGACCGGCTGACAGCCGTCAAAAAAGTGGTGAGTGATTTTATCAAAAAACGAGAACATGATCGTATAGGCCTTGTGGTTTTTGGAGAATATGCATTTACACAGGCGCCATTGACAATGGATAAAGGTCTGTTGCTCAGTCTCATTGATCGAATGGAAATTGGCATGGCTGGCGATAAAACAGCCATCGGTTCCGCTTTGGCAATTGCTGGTAAACGGATTAAAGATATTCCTGCCAAATCTAAAATTATTATTCTACTGACCGATGGCCGCAGTAATTCAGGCGATATCTCGCCCTCACAAGCCGCTGAAGCTCTTGAGGCGTTAAATATCAAAGTATATACCATTGGTGTGGGGGGAAAAGGAAAAGCGCCCTTTAAAGTTCGAGGCTTTTTTGGTGAAAAAATTATTTATCAAGAAGTGGATCTGGATGAAAAAACACTGCGTAAAATTGCCCAAACAGGGAATGGGCGATATTTTAGAGCGGCTGATACTGAAGAATTATCTGAAATCTATGATATTATCGACAGGGAAGAAACAACCGAAGTGAAAGTCAAAGAATTCTTTCATTTTCGGGAATTGTACGTGTATTTCCTAATTCCGGCAATGATTGTATTGTTACTGGAAATATTTATTCAGGCATTTATCGTGAGGTCCATACCATGAAATTTGAATATTTGTGGATCATCAATTTACTTTGGGCGGTACCGGCCTTATTCTTTGTCTATATCATTGCCCGTCGTCGCCTTGAACACTCGCTGAAAGTGTTTGCTGATAGTGAATTATTACCGCGTCTGACTGTTCTTGAAAGTCATTTTCGTCAGAGTGTTCGTGCAATCATTGTTCTGGCCGCCGTCACCTTCATGATTTTAGCACTGGCCGGCCCAAGATGGGGAGAGCATTTTGAAGAGGTTTCTCAAAAAGGCGTGGATGTTATCATCTGTATGGATGTATCCCTGAGCATGATGGTTGAAGATATCAAGCCCAATCGATTGGAACGGGCCAAACGTGAAATTGTTGACCTGATCAATGTCAATCAGGGAGATCGTCTGGGCCTGGTAGCGTTTGCCGGCCAGGCATTTTTACAATGCCCTTTAACCTTGGATTACAGTGCTTTGGACATGTTTTTGCGGCAGTTGTCACCGGATTTAATACCAGTAACCGGAACCGATCTGGGACGAGCCATTGAACTTTCAATCAATTCGTTTGATCAGGAAAGTGAAACAGATCGTGTTCTTGTCATGATTACTGACGGCGAAGACAACGAAAAAAAAGGATTGGAAGCTGCTGAAAAAGCGCGTGATGAAAATATTCGCATTTTTGTTTTTGGGATGGGAGATCCTGCCGGTGGCCCGGTGCCTGCAGGGGAAGCCGGGGGCTTTGAAAAAGATGATTCTGGTAACCTGATTCTGTCAAAATTAGATGAACAAAGCTTGATAGATATTGCCCAAATCACTGGTGGTGATTACGTTCGCTCTACTGATGGTGATTTTGATCTGGATCGGCTTTATTTTGATGGTATTCGACGAAAAACCGACGTTTCGGTTTTAAAAACCGGAAAGATCAAAGTCTATGAACCAAGATTCTACATATTTGCAGCCCTGGCACTGGCCTTGTTGCTGCTGGAGAGTATTCTTCATGCAAAACATATTTATCGTAAGGTTTAGTCTCATTATATTTATGTGTGCAAGTGCATTACCCTGTTTCGCTGAAACCAGTGGAGAAGAGTTGTATTATCGCGGCAGCTACATGGATGCAGAGTCTTATTTCCGCGAAATGGATATGAATCATCCCAAAGATGCCCGATGGCGCTATAACCGTGGATGTGCTGCATTTAAAAGCGATCAAATGGATGCCAGCCTGTCTGCATTTAATAGCGTGACCAAACGATCAAAGGATCCAGAGCTTTTATTTCGTGCCAGCTATAACGCTGGAAATATTTTGTTTAAAAAAGGTGATTTTGCATCCGCCTCACAATTTTATATTCAGGCATTGAAAATCAAACCCGATGATGAAGATGCCCGCTTCAACCTGTCTCTTGCCTTGACAAAGAAAAAAGCCGCACAACAGAAAGATCAAAATTCACAATGCGATAATCCCCAAAAAGGAGATGAGGATCAGAATTCTCAAAAAAATGATGGGCAACAGGATCAAAAAAATCAAGATCCTTCTCAAAAAAACGAACAGGATCAAAAGAATAAAGACTCAAAAGAACAAAAGGATGCGGAACAAAAAGACCAGAAATCAAAAGAATCACAAGAAAAAGACGACACGCAACAGACCGCTCAAAACGAAAAACCAGAAGAAAAACCAGATATGTCCAAGGAGTTGAAAGCAGCGCAAGCCATGCCTGAAGATCAAAAAGATCAGCAGGAACAAACCCCTGAAGAAAAAGCGCAACAGATGGCATTGTTAAAAGCAGAAGCATTGCTGGATAATATTCAAGAAAACCGATCCATTCAAATGGAGCGAATGAAATCAGAAGGAAAACAGGATACAAGGTCAGGGAAGCACTGGTAATAACTTCTGAACAACTTGAAAAATTTGACATTATTGGAGACGGGCATAGGAGTTCATTACGCAGAAGGAATTTTCCCTGGTATGCCTGCTCCGTGTCCTACAAACTTTTCTACATCCTGCTTGGGAAGATATCATTTTATTAGAAAACATTGATTTTGAAATGGAAAAACTTGATGAATATATTGGAGATATATCAAATGAAAATGTTGTTGAAAGCTATATTAGTAATGATCCCATTATTGCAATTGAAGAATTTTTTGAATTTATCAAAAATTTTATTGTTTATAAATGATTCAGAATAAATTATGGTATGCACATGAAAAAAATTTTTTTTAAATTATTAACCATCATTATCGTTTTATTCCTGTTATGCCCTCCTTTTCTTGAAGCATCCGATGGTATCTCTCTTGATATTGATCGGTCGGAGGTGTCTCTCACAGATACGATCAAATTAACCATAAAAGTATCTGGTACGCAATCAGCGGTGAGGCCTCGGGTTGCTGGGCTTCAGAATTTTCGTGTTCAGTCAGGCGGAACGTCGTCAAATTTCAGTATGGTCAATGGGCAGGTGAATTCCAGTATTGATCAAACCTATTTTTTATTTCCCAATAAGGGGGGACGCTTTACCATTGGCCCTGCTGAAGTTGACATTAATGGGAAAACCTATCGTAGCAATACATCCACTGTTTTGGTCAAAAGACAGGCTTCAGATATATCACAGCAATCCACTCAGCCTATTTTTCTGACGGTTTCATTGTCTGATTCACAAATGTATGTGGGCCAGACTATCTTTTATACAGTCAAGTTTTATTACAATATTTCTGTTCGAGACTTGGGGATTGTTTTGCCTGAAGGTGATGGTTTTCAGTTAAAACAATTAGGAAAACCATCAGAATATGCATCTACTGTCAAAGGTAAAAAATATAATGTCATTGAAATTCAACACGCGTTGATTACAGAAAAGACAGGAACCCTTTCCCTTGGCCCCACAGAAATGAAAATGAATGTGCTTGAAAGACAAAAATCAAGAAACCGGTTTTCAGTTTTTGATGATTTTTTTACATCCGCCCGGCCACATTCAGTCAGATCTCAAGCTGTCAAACTCACCATATTACCCTTGCCTGAAGCCAATCGGCCCTTGGATTTTACCGGTCTGGTTGGAGACTTCAGACTTCAGGCACAACTGGCGCCGAAAACCATACCATCCGGTGAATCAACCACATTGAGTTTAAAAATCACCGGACAGGGGAATGTTCAGTTGATGCCGGATATTTCCATGCCGGATATTGAAAATATTAAAGTGTATTCAGATCAGCCGGTTATTTCAATCAATGAAACCGCTTCTGGCTTTACCGGCGAAAAAAGTATGAAATGGGCGCTGGTGCCTCAAAAAGAAGGTGAATATGCCATTGGTCCCTTTTCTTTGAGTTTTTTCAACACCCAGAAAGGCCAATATGAAACCGTTTCCACACCTGAAATGAATTTAACCGTGACACCTGGAAAAAATGCTACTGTTGATACATTACCGGCTCAACAGGATCCTGCCTTGCCACAAGTAAAAAAGGAAGTGACTTTTTTTAAACGCGATATTTTACCCATTCATGATCATGCGGATGCGCTTCAAGTCAACACATTTGAACAATTAGCCTTCTGGCAATGTTTGACCATGTGGTCTTTTCCCCCTTTTGTTTACTTCATCATCCTTCTGGCGTTTTTTAGAAAAACCCGAATAAAATTTGAAAAGCTAACAGCCAAAAAAGCCCTTTCCCGTTTAAACAAAGACTTGAATAAAAATGAAGCCAATCATAACGTTCCAGAACTGCTTAAATTGTTTAGCCAGTTTTTAAACGATCGATTGCAACGGGGCGGAGGAACATTGACACCCGATGAAGTGCAGAACATCTTGGTATCATCGGGCATTGACCCTGATATCGCCGGAAAAGCTCGAACATTATTGATGACTCTGGAAGCGTCTGTATACACGGGGCAATCGGATCAGGATGTCAAAACGTTGAAGCAATCTATCAGTGAATTGGCTAAAAAACTGGATAAAGGAATTAAACGATGAAAAAATGGCTCTTACTCTTTTTCGCATGTTTATTTTTCATCTGCCCTCATATGGCAATGGCAAAGAATGGAGAACGATTAAACGCTTTTGTGCAGGCCAACAAAGCCTATGCTGAGGGTGATTATCAAACGGCCATTGATCAATATCAAGCTGTACTTGACAGCGGAAAATCAACCGGAAGCTTGAATTACAATATGGGTAACTGTTATTATCGAATGGGACAGATTGGCTGGGCGATTCTTTATTATGAACGGGCGATGCAATATATACCGGATGATCCTGATTTACTGTTTAATTTAAAACTTGTTCGAAGCCAAATAGAAGATGAAGTTGAGAAAAAAACATCTTTTCCCCTGAAAAATACCTTAAACCGGTTTAATCTTTCAGGACTGTTCTGGTTCATGATGATCTGTCATGTTGGATTTTGGGGAATATTGATTGTCCGAAGGTTTCATCGATCGGAATGGTCTTATTATACGTTTGTTGGATTGAGTATCATATGGGGAATTTCTCTTGTTTCTTTTTCTGTCAAATGGTACGATCTTCGCAATGACAATCGTGGTGTGATTGTATCTTCAAAAACAACTGTCCGTTCAGGGCCCGATGAAAGCGAGACAGCACTGTTCGAACTCCATGCAGGAACAATTGTTGGTTGTGAGAGGCAGGAAGGAAATTGGCGTTTGGTTCAGTTTTCTCAAGGAAAAAGGGGCTGGACAAAAATTTCTGAGAGTATTCCCATACGCATAGAAGCAACAAGGACTATTGGAACATGACCCTTTCTTCAAAAAATCGTGGCACAATCCTGGTTGTCGATGATAACCCCACCAATATTGAGCTGCTACTCGTTTATCTTCATGAAAATGAATATCGTATTCTGGTCACGCGTGATGGTCCAAGTGCTATCAAGCGTGCCATCAGTGTAAAACCCGACTTGATTCTTCTGGATATCATGATGCCTGGAATGGATGGTTTTGAAGCCTGCCAACATCTCAAAAATAATCCCATAACAAAAGATATTCCCATTATCTTTATGACAGCACTGTCCGATATCCAAACAAAATTAAAAGGGTTTGAGTTAGGCGCGGTGGATTATATCACCAAGCCTTTTCAACGTGCAGAGGTGTCGGCCAGAATTGCAACACATCTGACACTTCAGCAGCAAAAAGCAACATTGGCACACTTGAATGCATCAAAAGATCGGTTTTTTTCAATCGTTGCCCATGACATGAAAGGTGCATTTGGATCTTTGATGACCTTTACCCAGTATATTTCAAAATCCTTTAATGATTGGTCTAGAGACGAACTTAAAGGATTGATTTTTGAAATGTGCGTATCAGCAGAAAAAAACTACAAGCTGCTTGAAAATTTTTTGGACTGGTCGAGAATTCAATTGGGCGCAATCCCTTTTCGTCCCAAACGTGCTTTATTGGAATATATCATCGTTCAGGCCATTCAATTGTTCCAAGAGCATGCGATGTCTAAAGATATTGCCATCGTTTATGATTTTACTTCTGAACATTATGTCATTGCCGATAGTCAAATGCTGGCAGCCATTTTTCGTAACCTGATTTCAAATGCCATCAAATTTACGCCAAAAAATGGCACTGTAACCATTGCATGTAATGATCTGGTAGATAAGATCGAAATTACAGTTAAGGACTCCGGTTGTGGAATGGACCAGAAAACGGTTGATCAATTATTTTATCTTGATAAAAAGCATCAAACAGAAGGGACTGAAGGAGAAAAAGGAACAGGACTTGGGCTTCTTTTGTGCAAGGAACTGATTGAAAAACATCAGGGGAGCATTCAGGTAAAAAGTATTAAAGATCAAGGAACCACGTTTCACGTTTCTTCCAACCCCCCCCCCCCACCGTGTGGTGAACCATCCGATTAAATGTGTCTTACCAATAAAAAGGATGATAGTTAATGATACAAAAAATGGGAAAACATTTAACCATGAATGGACCTGGACAATTCAGCCTTCATGGCGATATTCCAGAAAATACCATTGATGCACATGTTCATTTAGGTGTTTATGCAACATTAAATTTATTTTTTGGACAATTAAGCCTCACAGGACCAGGAACATTTCTTGAAAATCTCAGAGAGCATATTCAGGATATTTTATTACATCGTTCGCAACTTTTATCCGATTTTCCAAAAAATTTTATGGCCATTATCAAGGGAATTTTTGATGTTGCACCCTTAAAAACCGATCTTATTGGTCCAGGGCCTGAACCTGTTTATCTTTTAACAGACTTTCCAGCTTTTTTTCAGTATGATCACCCCGCTTATGTTGGCTTAACAACCCGATCTCCTTTTACAATTATCCCACAAGTATTATCCATCTTAAAAGCTTTTCCCAAAGGACTCGAACAGGCCAATCGAACCAATCTGTCCAATTATCTCAAAACATTTAATATCAGCCGCGCTGCTGTTTTACCCATTGCTGTCAGCCGTTTTGACTTGTTTACACAAGCCACATTTGAAGCGTGTTTAGGGTTTGATCAATTATCAGTGTTTTGCAGTGTTCATCCGGAACATCCTGATGTCTCGGGACAATTTGAATATTTTAGAAAAATGGGCGCCTGCGGGTTTAAATTTCATCCGGATTTTCAAAATATCCCTCCAGATAGCGATAATGCCCATTTACTGTTTGAACACTGTCTTGAGCATCAACTGGTTGTCCAATGTCATGTGGGATGGCCAGTTAAACACGTGGGACTCAGCCAGGCTCTTGCCTATGAGAAGGCCATTCAACAGTTTCCACAGTTAAATTTTATTCTTTGCCATATGGGCCTTGCTGATTTTGAAGATACCCTTTATCTGGCAGAAACCTATGAAAATGTTTATTTGGAAACAAGTGGACAAACATCTGACAATATTATTAAAGCCGCTCATAAAATGGGTGCGGATCGAATTATCTTTGGAACGGATTGGCCCATTTACCATCCAGCGGTTCCAATCAGTTGCGTGCTGGATGCATTTTCTTCATCCAGCGATCTGGAAAAGGTTTTTTCAAAAAATTTCACCCATCTTCTAAACCATGTCCAACCCAATACAGACAATTAAATATGGAACGATTTGAATACTTTATCCGGCGTTTACTGGTAATTATTCCAACCTTTATTGGAATAACGGTCTTGTGTTTTTGTTTAATTCAGTTCGTACCTGGCGGGCCAGTGGAACAAATGATGATGAAAATGAAAGGCATGGGCGCCGCTGAAGGACCTGCTGACAGCAGCACAACGGAAGCCTTATCCGATTCACAGCGAAAGGCCATTGAAAAACATTTTGGTTTTGATCAACCCATCTATGCCCGATATTATAAATGGCTTGTCTCGGATAGGATCGGAATGAGAATGACATCCTATGCTTTTCCAAATAAAACAGCCTGGCAGCTTATTCAGGAACGATTTCATATATCCCTGATTTTTGGTATTACCGGGTTTATTTTATCCTATTTGATTTGTATTCCTTTGGGCATTGCCAAAACCCTTCGTCATGGACAACCGTTTGACGTTATTTCCAGTATCATCGTTTTTACCGGTTACGCCATTCCGCCCTTTGCCTTTGGCATGATTTTGAAAATGATATTTTGCGGAACTGTCGAAGGCTTTTTTGATTTTTTTCCGGTTACCGGATTTTATTCTGATTCCTTTGAAACTCTTTCATGGATCGCTCAACTGAAAGATGTGATTCACCATATGATTTTGCCAATATTATGCTATGTCATTGGTAATTTTGCAGTACTGACTGTATTAATGAAAAATTCATTGATGGAGCAATTGGGAAAAGACTATGTCAGGATGGTACTTGCCAAAGGCGGCAGTAAAACTCGCGCGGTTTGGGGGCATGCCCTTCGTAATTCTTTAATTCCAATCGCCACGGGCATTGGCTCTATCTTGACCCTTATGTTTGCAGGCTCTGTTGTTATCGAGCAAGTCTTTGAAATTCCAGGCATGGGACGCTTGAGCCTTGAAGCCATTGTGGGGAGAGATTACCCTGTATTTATGGGCATTCTTTCTTTGACATCACTATTGGGCTTAATCGGTAATGTTTTATCTGATTTTTGCTATGTTTTGATTGATCCGCGCATTAATTTTCAAAAACAATAACAATAGGAACATAACAACATATGCTTTTTGGAAAATATCAATTTTCAACTGTATTTATCAATGATGCCATCCTCCCACCATACAAAGGTTCGACATTCAGAGGAGGGTTTGGGCATGCCCTTAAACATGGTGTATGTGCTTCACCCCATCAGTCTTGTGATCAATGCATGATGGCAAAACAATGTTTATATGTACTACTTTTTGAACCTAAACTTTTGAAAAACAATCTGAATGATGTC
The DNA here is from genome assembly GCA_002753725.1 of Deltaproteobacteria bacterium. Lineage (GTDB taxonomy): Bacteria > Desulfobacterota > Desulfobacteria > Desulfobacterales > Magnetomoraceae > Magnetomorum. Next base: position 4,753 of record PEAL01000098.1, on the reverse strand, counting down.
AGGCAAATGTCAACAATACCTTCTCCCTTTGTCATTGAACCGCCTTCTACGAAAAAAACACATTTTACAACAAGTGAATCTTTTGATTTTCATTTACTGCTGTTTGGTGATAATAATAAATACTTACCTTATGTTATTTTTGCCTTTGATCAAATGGGAAAACAAGGCGTCGGTAAGTATGTCGATAGCCATCGTGGTCAATTCAAACTTCAAACAGTAAACCATCGGAACACGCTCGTGTACTCTGATGAGAAGATGATCTCAGACAGCATTGATAATATCGAAACCCTGACACTTGATGCTTTTGTGAAAAGCCCCCCAAATACCCATACAATAAAAATGATCCTGGACACACCGCTTCGGTTTAAAATTGAGCGCAAATTATCCAAAGAACTGACATTTGAAAACCTTATCCGCGTCATGCTTCGACGAATATCCTTTTTGCTTGCCACTTATGGATCAGGCAACCCCAATTTGAACTACACTGACATTATTCAACGGGCTAAAGCGGTTAAAATGAGTCAAAACAATCTACAATGGTACAATTGGTCCAGATATTCTGCACGTCAGGACCGAAAAATGAACATGGGGGGACTGATCGGTTCGGTTATTTATGAAGGCAACCTTGACGAATTTATGCCATTGATCCACTTTTGTTCAAAGGTTCATATGGGAAAGCAAACCTCTTTTGGTCTGGGAAAAATCCGCTGTGAAAAATTGAACTGAAATTTTTTCTGAAAAGACATTGAATTACACCCCATCATGTGTTACAAAATTTAAATTTTAATATAACATTATGGAGTTTTGTCATGAGCGATACCCCAAAATTTTACAGCTATCATGCCTTTCTTTTCCCCTTTCGATGGGAAATCAATGGTGACATCAATGTCAAAATCTTTATCGATGCTATCAAAACTGCTGGTTGGGAGTATGAGGCTTTTACGATTTCTGAATCCCATAAAGAGAAACACTATCAAAATTACAATGAGTTTGTTTATTTTTATGAGTTTGCAAGAGATGCCATCTATAATACGAAAGATCTTAATGATGAACATTTTTTTGCGAACAACACCTGCTATCAGTTTAACTTTAAACTTTTTGACAGTAAATATCAAATCAAAACAAACGGTACGCTCTATGAACTTGCGCTGAATACCATAACACTGAAACTGTATGAAACAGGAATTGCCATTATATCCTTTCATATGAAAAATAATCAATATCCCTCTAAGCAAGATGTCAAAAACATTAATGATTTTGGACGAAGAACATATCCTCAATATTTGCCCCTTGAAAACATCAGAAATAAACTCTTGCCTGATTATATCAATATTACAGAAACCAATTTATGTTTGATAGAAGATTTTAGTGCATATAAAAAAACTGTTTTTAATATTACTGACAATCACAGTCCGGTTGATTTACCTCAATTTATTAAAAATTTGTTGGGAAAACAATTCTCAAACAAAAAAGAAAAAAACAAAATATTTGTTGACCCCATCATTGATGACAGAATGTTTACAATTTGCTGGTATGGCAATACTGAAGAGGCTAAGAGGCTGTCAACCGTTGAAAATGATTATTTTTCAGGTAAACAATACGCATACAAATATGAAATCGACACTTTTTGGTATGAGTTTATTTTCGTAGACAGCAATAATGCCACCTGCCAATCAAAAACAATGCGCCCTGAACTGATCAAAAATCATACCTATAGCCGGTGGATTGATTATCAAACCCTTTTTGGCATCACAAGGTATTCATTGATGATATTATCCAGTGATTTGAAAACACTTGAATACAATAATGCAGACTTTATCTTGACACATATACAAACCATGTATCACCAGCTTGCCACCTTAACCCTTGCCCAAAGATCTTCCATTTTAAATTTTTCCAAACGAGCAACGGAAATATCTAACAATGATCATAATATTTCAGATCAAGTGTCAAGGCTTTACAAAGATTTTATTCAATTTAAAAACAAAATGCTTTTCAATGAAGTCACTGCTCAGGAGCAGGGCATTGAAATGTATCAGAAGATGATTGATCATATGAAAATTATGGAAAATAATTCAATACTTGAAAGAATGATTAATGACCTTCATCATTATGCCAATCTCGAAGAACAGAAAAAGCAGACCATTGCGGAAACAAGAAAAGCAGATGAAGCGCAAAAAACAAATTGGTGGATTAGTATTATCAGTCTATACTTTCTTATTCCTACTTTTATAACAGGTATTTTTGGAATGAACATTATGAATACATCTTTCATTAAATTGCATTCAAATAATTGGTTATGGACCATATATATTTTCTGTTCGTTTGGTATCGCCGCAATCATTCATATTTTTTTAAAGCGACAAAAAACAAAAAAATCAAAAAAATCAAAAAAGGGGAATCTAAATGTCGTCAGATTTTAAACTGGAGTTTAAACTCATACAACACACACCCATCATCCATTTTCAACATGATCAGGAGGGGGCAACGCTGAGAGCATCAGAACTTAAACCCAAACTGGATAAATTTTTGAAACATCGATGCTCAAAAGGTTTACCTTTTGAGGAAAAAGGGAATCTGGACTACAAGGTGAGAGTTACTTATGACAGAATGGAAAAGCGTATTCCCAATAAATTTCTTTATTTTGCAAACCAACATCAACTGTTACATTATTTTGGATTAACGATTGTTTTCACATCGTTTAATGATAAAATTTTAAAAACAATAGAAGAATTGTTTGGAGATTTTCTTCTCATTACAAACTTTGGAACACGCTCAAGCAAGGGATATGGTAGCTTTTCTTTAGATTCATTTCAGATCAATGACGTTTTTAAAAAATACTTTAAAAAAGTATTTAAATTAAAGGCTCGTGTAAATAATTTGAATTGGGAAGAAACCGTTGACCGGTTTCATAAAAGAATGAAAGCTGGTATCAATTACAATGGTTATGAAAAATCTCTTTTATTTGAATATATGTGTAACAACGGAATACGATGGGAAAAAAGGCGAATCAAGCAGGCATTTCCATCATTGAGTTCAGGAAAACCGCCCATTGATTGTGATGGAGAATTCAGATATGTAAGATCAATGCTCGGTTTGGCTGAAATAAATGAATACAACAAAGGGAATGATACTGTTAGAATTCAACATCGTCCAAAGGGTCACACGCCGGAAGAACGTAAAAATAAAAAAATTGATAGATTTCAGACTCCTATATTATACAAAGTGATTAATCAAGCGGTATACCTTCTTCCTGACGACTCATATAAAAAAATAATGGGAGAATCTTTTAATTTTTCCTATAATAGCAAAGACTTCAATATAGACACGCCATCAGGAAAAGAGTTTGATCTGCTTAAATTCCTAGAATTTATTGAGAAGAAACGATTAATAGAGGAGGTTAAAGAAGCATGTTAAATCAATACATCGGACTGACCATAGGCCCTCTCTATAAAACCCTGACAGCTGTCAAGCATACCAGAGAACTGTGGGGAGCCAGCTATATATTCTCCTACATCATGAAAAAAATTATCGAAAAACTTAAAAATAATGATGTAACCTTTATTATTCCATATACGTCTGATGAAGAAATTTTTCAACCCGGCCAGGAAGTTGGACTTTTTCATGATCGCTTTCTTTTTAAGGCTCGAGAAAATGACTTTAACCGTTTAGAAGCCATTATTAATGATGTTTTAACAGACATGGCAAATAAAATAAATCCAGCTAAAACAAATGATGTGTTTGACTTTATGAAACAATATTTCCAATTGTACTATTGTGAAATTTCTTTGGAAGATGATCTAAAACAGGTGAATGAAAAAATGAATACCATCCTTGATTCACTGGAACTTCAATCAACATTTATTAAACAGGATAAAACAAACTATCTTCTGGATCTTTTTGATAAAATAAACGCTTCTTTTCTCATTGAAGATGCTTTTGGCAAAAAAAAACGTCATTCATTTTTGTCCATACCTGAAATTGCTGCATTAAGAGAAAAAAAGGATCTTGATTGGACAGGTATCAATCTTTTCCTAAAGCAGAACAAACAAAAACAATATGATAATACAAATGATACAGAACTCTATGTCAAACTCAAAGAAATCAATGGTGAAAAATTAAAACCCTATCATAAATACATTGCCATTGTTCAGGCGGATGGGGATAATCTTAGCAAGACAATCCATTCCTTAAAAAATGATTTTGAAAAACTGTCAAAAGCCTTGCTTGATTTTTCAAAGCAAGCCCATTGTACAATCAAAGATTATGGGGGGCTTACAATTTTTGCAGGGGGCGATGATCTTCTATTTTTTGCACCGGTTGTTTCTGCAAGCTCATCTGTTTTCGATCTTGTCCATGAGTTGGGAGACCTTTTTGAACGTTGCTTTGATGATTTTGATCGCAAACCCACTCTTTCATCCGGTATTTCTATCACCTATTATAAATATCCTATGGGTGAAGCCCTTGAAAATGCAGCTCAGCTCCTGTTTAATACCGCTAAAAAAATAAAAGTCAACAATGAGGAGGTCAAACATGCTATTGCTTTTGATGTCCAAAAACATAGCGGTCAAAAATTTTCTGGAATTTTACATAAAAACGCACCCTACTATGAAAAATTTCTACAATTTATTCCTATGGCCACAAAATTCAGTTGGATTTGTTCAAAGCCATATCTTTATTAACATAGCACCCGTCCTATTATCAAGTATATGATCCAAGAATTAAAATAAATTTTCATAAATCGTTTAAACAA
>PEAL01000597.1 GCA_002753725.1 Deltaproteobacteria bacterium | reverse complement strand
TGAATAGTGGAGTCCTAAAGCTTTAGCTTTGGGAGTTCCTTAGATTTTCAATGCGTTGTTTTTCTGTAACTCCCAAAGCTAAAGCTTTGGGACTCCAATCTAAAATGGGGAACTTATTTTCAATTATTCCTAATCAAAATAAGTTTTAAACGTGTGTAAGAAAATTGTAAATTCTGTGTCTATTGTTGTAGAGATAAAAAATAATGGGAAAGGATTTACAATGATTAATTTTATATACAACTGGCGAAAAATAATTTTTCCTGTTCTCCCTTTGGGATTCGTGATATATAAGTGTTTCTTTTAACAATCAAGGAGTATGCATATGAAGCGTTTTTCTATTATATTTTTTGTGCTTCTGATATTTTTTATCAGTGGCTGTTCAAAGGTTTTCGTGGCCAAGCCGGTAGCATTTAAAATGCCTTCTGTCTATGGTAATGCTGTCAAAATGGATAAAACATTCGCTGCAGCAGAAGTGTTCAACAATGCCAAACAAGCTAAAAAGATATTTGGATTTGATGTTCATGGTGCAGGGATGCTTCCGGTTCAGGTTGTTTTTCAAAACACGGGCTACAGAGATTTTCAAGTGGTTGTTGACCAGACGTTTCTTGAAGAAACCAATGGCAATATGTGGGAAGTATTAACTGGAGATATTGCAAAATCAAGAGCCACTCAAAATGCCCAGGATAAAAAAGCATTAAAAGAAGCCGGAAAAAAAGGGGTGATTGCTGCCGGTATCGGCGCTGTTATTGGAGCCATTATTGGAACAGTAACTGGCGGCAACGTTGTCGAAGCGGTTGGTAAAGGTGCCGCAGTGGGTACAGGAGGTGGTGTTGTTTATGGTGCTGTCAAAGCTTTAGAAACGGATGATGCTGAACAAAAAGCCCTTAAAGATTTCAAAAGCACCCTGATAGAACAAAAAACCATCAAAGGAGGCTGTATAACCCGAGGTTTTTTATTCTTTCCCGGAGAGGCCAAAAAACCCAAACAGCTTTGGCTCACGCTGAAAGATGTCATGGATGAAAAAATATACGCAGCACATATTCTTTTCAAATAGATGATGGCATCTGATTTGAAGCAATCATTGCATTTCGAAACTGTTCTTCTAAATGCGGTAGAGTATTGGGGGTAAAAGGAACCATCATGGTATTTGATTCTTTACCAATATCTCTTAATGTCTCAATATATTGTGACATCATAAGGGTGTGAAGAATCTCTCTGGATGGGAGATCGGGAACGGCCTGTTGAATCGATTCAACGGAATCTTTCATACCACGTGCCATTGCTTTTCTTTTCTCTGCCAGCCCCTGCCCTCGAAGTTCAGTGCTTTTGGCCTCAGCTTCAGCATTTTTAATTCTGACAATACGTTCGGCCTCAGCTTTTTGCTCAGATGCCATTCTAAATCGTTTGGCAGCATTGATTTCGTTCATTGAATCTTTAACTTTTTTGTCAGGTTCAATATCTGTTACCAGAGACTTAACAATTAAATATCCAAATTCCTTCATTGTGTCACTCAGTTCAGTTTTTACAGCAACAGCGATGTCATCTTTATTTTGAAAAACGTCATCCAGCTCCAGTCTGGGGACTTCAGCGCGGACAACGTCAAAAACATACGCTCGAATTTGATCTTTTGGATTATCCAGCTTGTAAAAAGCATCATTTGCACTTCGTGCCAGTACGCGATACTGGACAGAAACCGTTAGTGTGAGGAAAACATTATCAAGGGTTTTCGTTTCAATCATGACATCTAACTGTTGAATTTTCAAATTTACAAAGTCCGCAATACTTTCCATGAATGGAATTTTCATACGAAGCCCTGCGCGTGCAACACGTTTGAATTTGCCGAAACGTTCGATGATGGCCACACGTTGTTGTGTAACCGTAAAAAAGGTTGCAGGGACAAGAAAAATAAGCATTGTGATCAACACAATGACAGCCAGTGAAATAATTATTATATAAAGAACCATTTTTTCCTCCAGTATAGTGTTGTTTATGATTGTTTCAACTTTTCAGTATGAAACATACAATCGAATTACACGAAACACAGACAAAAAGAAATCTTTTTTTTGAAGCATTCTCCAGGAAAATGATTATGCCAAAATACAAGATCCGTTCAAAAAATGATGTCCAGTATGTAGAAATAACAATAACTGACGAGACTGTTATTGTTGAAGCCGGCCTTATGCATTATTATCTGGGCAATATTACAATGGAAAACCCAATGCCGGGTGCCGGGAAAATATTTAAAGCAAAACTCAGTGGCGAAAAAGCATTCAGACCGCGATATCATGGAACCGGAAAATTGGTACTCACACCATCTTTTGAAGATTATTTTGCTATCTCGTTGAACGATGAAGCGTATATCATTGATAAAGGCGCTTTTTGTGCCTCAGATGAAAACATAATGATTGATATTTCGGTCAACAAAGCGCTCACAGGTATGTTGTCTGGCGAAGGAATGGTGCAAACCCTGATTAAAGGAACTGGAACGGTCATTATTGCTGTTCCCGGACCGGTTGAAAAAATTCAACTTGAGAATGAAACACTGGTTGTTGATGGTGATTTTACGGTGGCCAGAAGTCAATCGCTGAATTTTCAAACTCAGAAAGTTGATCCCTCAATCATCAAATCCATAACATCGGGTGAAGGATGGGTTAATGTCATTCAAGGAACAGGTACTGTTTTCATTTCGCCGGTTCCTAACAAGAATATCCTTTTTCAGGAACATATCGATAAAGCACTGTCCCAGTCAAGCAGAACCCCGGTAAAAGAAAAAGCAAAATTTCAATTGCCAGGATGCCTGGTGAATTTATTGACAATAGGGGCGATTTCTTTTTTTGTTTATTTTTTGTTTATATATTATTTTAGTCAGTTGTATCAGTAAGGTTTTTTATCGATTGGGTTACACTCATATTATTTTTTTTCATATTTACAA
>PEAL01000596.1 GCA_002753725.1 Deltaproteobacteria bacterium | reverse complement strand
ATAAAAAATGTATTGGCTTTTATATTTGTCTTAGCATTACTCACAGGAGGAATATTTAGTTGGTTCGCTTCAAGCCATCCAGATGGGCTTGAATGGGCGATATCAAAAACTTCTCCTTCTGAAAAAATAGAAGGGAAGACCTTGAGTCATAAAGTGTTGGCTGATTTTCAAGAAAAAACAGCTCTTTTGCCCGATTATGGATTTAAACAAAAGGTGGCTGTATCTAGTGATGCGCCTGAATCCTGGCCGGCTATAGATTCTGGAACGACTTTTTCTGGTTTGATCGGCGGAGGCGTCACGTTATTAATTTGTCTACTTATTGGATATGCCCTTAGACAGCATGAAGCCTTAGCTTATCCGCCACTGATAAACGATGAGTGATATTTCTAAAAGTTATTTTGATTTAGGTTATATGGATACCTTGGCTAATAAGGATAATTTCCTCACGCGGCTAGATCCGCGCGCTAAATTAATAACAAGTTTAATTTTTATCCTAACTGTCGTATCCTTTAAAAAATATACTCTTTTAGCGTTTATTCCTTTTTTTATCTATCCCATTTCTGTAATAGCTATCGCGCGTATCCCATTAGGCTATATTCTTAAAAAAGTTTTGCTTGTCGCGCCATTTGCCCTATTAGTTGGAATTTTCAATCCTCTTGTTGATAAACAGATATTTCTTTATATCGGTTCAATCGGTATTTCGGGGGGGTGGATATCTTTTTTATCGATATTAATACGGTTTTTTTTAACGGTCTTGACAGCCATGCTATTGGTTGCCGTAACAGGATTTAATAATATCTGTGAAGCCTTGCTGCAATTAGGCGTTCCGCGTCCATTTGTCACACAACTTATGTTTTTTTATCGATACCTTTTTGTTTTAACTGATGAAGCTCAGCGCATGGAAAGGGCGCGCGCCTTAAGATCTTTTAAGACAGGGGCTTTGCCATATAATATTTTTATTTCATTCATGGGGCAGTTATTATTACGCACACTTGATCGAGCTGAACGCATTTATAGGGCTATGTGTTGTCGAGGATTTAATGGACATGTTCCAAAAGTAAGAACAATTAAAAGCAGTTGGCGGGATTATGTCTTTGTTTTGGGTTGGAGTAGCGTTTTTATGACATTCAGGTCTTTTAATTTGCCGCTTATATTAGGCGATTTTTTTAAGGGATTATTTTTATGAGCCATCATATTGTTGAAGCTAACGATTTACATTATACTTATCCAGATGGAACAGAAGGGCTTAAGGGGGTTTCCTTTCGTGTGACGCAAGGAGAATCAGTGGCCTTAGTTGGTGAAAATGGGGCGGGTAAATCCACATTACTCATGCACATGAATGGTTATTTAATGGCAACACAAGGGGATGTCCGCATTGGTGATTATATGGTCAAACATAAACATCTTGATTATGTCCGTCGTTCGGTTGGCATTGTTTTTCAGAATGCGGATGATCAGCTTTTTATGCCCACGGTGTTTGATGATGTGGCCTTTGGCCCATTAAATTTAGGTTTTGAAAAAGAAGCTGTTGAAAAGAAAGTTGCGCAGGTCCTGGAAACAGTCGGAGCGGCGCATCTTGCAAAGCGCCCACCTTATCGATTATCACAAGGGGAGAAGAAAGCGGTTGCGATAGCGTCTGTCTTAGCTATGTCGCCTGATATCCTTGTCATGGACGAACCCAGTTCCAGCCTTGATCCTTTATCCCGTTTAAAATTGATTAATCTTTTAAAAACATTCAAGCATACTAAAATCATTGCCTCGCATGATTTGGATATGGCCATGGACCTGTGCGAACGCACCATCGTTCTCCATGAAGGACAAATCGCCGCTGATGGACCGACAGCCGAGTTATTTAAAGACGAAGAGCTGCTCCACCGTTGCAACCTAGAAAAACCATTAAGAATGCAGGCATGTCCTGCTTGCGGGTGAGAATTAATCAGTAAAGGAATTTGGTAATGACTAATGCGAAGCAAGTAAAGAAAAAATCAAGAGGGTTGTTAATTATTGCAACGGTCATCGGTATAATCATATTACCGATTTGGGCAAAAAGCATATTATTATTCTCATTTGGAACTTGTTATATTTAAAGGCGTTTGATTCAAGCAGATAATGGAATAAGTTAAGATTCCTTTTTTTTATTCATTTAAGAGGCATTTTTAACAATTAAATCAGCTATGTGTTTAGCACCAATCTGAAGGGGAGAAACAACGATATTAGCTCCTCCGCGTTGGATTCTTTTTTCTACGCCTAACTCTTCACAACGAGAAATGATATGAATTTTGGGGTTAAGTTCCCGTGCGGCAAGGGAAATAAATAAGTTGTCAGCATCTTCAGTAAGGGTCGCGACAAGTCCACGCGCTTTTTTAACACCTGCTTCAAGTAACACATCATCCAGTGTGGCATTACCTGGTAATACTAATAAACCTTTTCTTTCAGCTAAATTGATCAATTCTTCTTTAGTTTCAATGACAATCAAGTCAATGTTTTTGTCCATCAGGTCATGACAGATAAAACTGCCAATCCTCCCATAACCGCAAATGATGTAATGATTATTTAAATTGCTGATTTCTCTGTACATGTTCTTCCTCCCTAGAAATCCATTAATTTCTTTAGAAACGATTGCTTTCGTGACAAAAGATAGCAGTATAGCCAACGTTGACCAACCGCAAATAATTAAAATGATGGTAAATACCCGACCGGCATCTGAAAGGGCGTTCGTTTCAGTAAAACCAACAGTTGTAATCGTAATAACTGTCATATAAATGGCATCAAGAACTGACCAGTCATTCTCAATAAAGAGATAGCCCAAAGCACCTAAAACGAGGATAGAGAGGAGAAGAAGAAAGGTTAAAAGTATTTGTGTCGTTTGGTGGCGCATAAAATTTCTAATTTATCATATTGTTAATCGTTAGTTCATCACGCGACAGCATCGAT
>PEAL01000595.1 GCA_002753725.1 Deltaproteobacteria bacterium | reverse complement strand
AACCCGTCACCTCAAGCGAACAGACTGTGTCAGAGGATGACAGATTGAGGATTCAGGAGGACAACTCGGTGTTTTTTGGTTTTTTTACACAGCCTATTTCGCGGGGACGACAATCTTCAAACGAACAAATGTGGACTAGCTCTTATTAGCACAATCTCCGAATATCTGGTACATTATGGTAATTGAGGATTTGAATGAATCAGACAGAAAAACTTTATAACGACTATTGGACGGACAAATGTGGCGCTTCTCAAAAGCACGCTTATTATGATCGCCTTTATTCTCATATCAAAAGCAGAATAAAAGTTGATTCTAGCGATAAAGTTCTTGATGTGGCAGGTGGTAATGGGGCGCTACTCCAGTATTTGGGTATACAAAAAGCCGATGTTTTGGACATCAGTGACTCAGGCTTGCAAGAGGCGTCTCAATTAGGATTCAAACCCATCAAAGGGGATATTCAAAGTCATTTTCCAGTGCCATCCGAATCTTATGATAAAGTCTTTTGCTTTGAGGTTTTGGAGCATTTAAATCATCCCAACAAAACCCTTGCTGAAATCAATCATGTTCTTAAGCCAGGAGGAGTCATTTATGTGGCGCAACCCAATATGCCCCCAGATGACGTGTATCATGTGCGTCGATATGCTTTTAAAGAGCTTATCGATGATTTGGCCAAAAGCGGTTTTGTGATTGAATGGGCGGATTTTGTTCCAGCCTATTCAGTGCGCGCGGCGATTCTGGATGACATAAAACGCAATCCTCGCTGGATAAGAAAAGCGATTCAATGCGTTAATTTGACCCTAAGTTTTTTGCCTTGGCGATGGCGATATGCCATGGCAAAATATTTACCAAACCGTTTTGCTCTGCTCTTTGTCATTAAAGCCATGAAGGAATCCTTATGAAACAGCGACTGACTGTTATTGCCCCCGTTTATAATGAAAGCGAATGTTTGGAGGAATTTTATTCGCAGCTCAAGAGTGTTTTGGATAAAGAAAACATGGTCTGGGATGTGATTTTTGTAAATGATGGCTCCAAGGACAACTCTCAAATCATTCTTCAAGACATCAGACGTCATCATTCCAATGTAAAAGTGATTGAATTCTCGCGGAATTTTGGCCATCAGGTTGCTGTTAAGGCCGGTCTGGATCACGCTCATGCGGAGGCTGTAGTGATTATGGATACGGATTTGCAGGATGCGCCCGAGGTGATTCCGGAGTTTATTGCCAAATGGCGAGAAGGCTTTGATGTGGTGTATGCCGTGAGAGCTAAAAGGCTTGGAGAAAGTGTTTTTAAAAAGTGGACAGCCAGTGTTTTTTATCGCCTGATGAAAAATATATCCAAGATTGACATTCCCTTGGATACCGGTGACTTTAGGCTTCTCTCATCAAGAGTTGTTGAGGGTTTAAGAAGTATTAATGAGAGAAGTCCTTTTTTGAGAGGATTGGTTAGCTGGATGGGGTATAATCAGATTGGTATTTTGGTACAGCGTCAGTCTCGATTTAAGGGCCAAACCAAATATTCTTTGATCAAAATGCTGGATTTGGCTTGGAGCGGCATGACGCATTTTTCTGATATGCCTTTGCATTTATGTACGGCTTTGGGGCTTATCGTGTCAATCATTTCTGTCCTATGGATGTGTCAATCTCTTTACGTTCGATTTGTTTTGAATGTCACTGTACCCGGTTGGACATCTCTGATGATTGCGGTGCTTTTTTTGGGTAGCGCGCAATTGCTTACTTTGGGTATTATCGGCAGTTATATTGGCCGCATTTATGACGAAACCCGATCACGGCCTCTTTATTTGATAAAAACATGGGAAGGTTTTGAAGATGAACACACCGCTTGAAGAGAGACTCTGTCGTGAGAAAGAGTTTCATAATACATGGGCGCGGTCATTGGATATTGATAAACTTCTAGTTAAAGAAAACTTTGAAGCGTCAACTGCCATTGAAAATCGCTACGCGTTAAGTCAATTAGGAGATATTAAAGGCAAAAAGCTTCTTGATTTGGGTTGTGGGGCAGGAGAGACATCCGTTTACTTTGCGCTTCAAGGTGCTGAGGTGACAGGAACGGATATCGCTGATGACTTTTTGAACGTAGCTCAAAAACTAGCCGCCAAACACAAAACGACGATTCAAACGATTGTAACACCTGCTGAATCTTTACCTTTTGAAGATAAGTCCTTTGATTGTGTTTTTGGTAATGGCATTCTTCATCACGTGGATGTTTTGGCTGCTGGCCGCGAAATCGAACGTGTGCTTAAACCCGGAGGCATCGCTGTTTTTATCGAACCCTTACCTTACAATCCTTTTATTCAAATTTACAGACTTCTGGCTAAAGATGTAAGAACCAAGGAAGAAAAGCCTTTGAATGCGCAAGTTTTAAAGGATTTTCAATTTCTATTTCCTCATTATCAGCATCAAGAATTTTGGTTTATGACATTGGGTATCTTTTTTTATTTTTTTCTTGTCAAAAGATGGCATCCTTCTAAAGTTAGGTATTGGAAAAAAGTCATTGAAGACGCGCCTTCCTTTGAAAAGGGATTTAACGTTCTCAAAAAGGCCGACGACTTTCTCCTGAAGTACCTTCCCTTCGTTAGGCCTCTCTGCTGGAATACAGTTATCGTTGTGGGCAAATAGCAGGACAATAATCAAGGACAAAAAAATGAAAGATGTTTTAGAAAAATACTGGGGCTACAAAAGTTTTAGGCCCTTTCAGGAAGAAGCTATTTCTTCCGTCTTAGATTCTCACGATTCACTCACAGTACTGCCAACCGGCGGCGGCAAATCAGTTTGTTTTCAAGTGCCGGCTCTGATGATGGAAGGCATGGCTATTGTGGTGTCTCCCTTGATTGCCCTGATGAAGGATCAGGTGGATTATCTCAAGGACATGGGAATTGCCGCCGAATATTTGAATTCAAGTCTGACGCCGAATGAAGAAAAC
>PEAL01000594.1 GCA_002753725.1 Deltaproteobacteria bacterium | reverse complement strand
CGATGACAGAGTTTCAAAAGTTGCCTGGAAATTGGGCGCACAATGCTTAATCTATGCAGCCAATCGTGTTCCGGAAATTTCTGATGCTATCGTGGGTATTGATAATGCCATGAAATGGGGTTATGCATTGGAATGCGGCCCATTTGAAGTATGGGATAATATCGGTGTCCGAAAGTCCGTTGAAAAAATGAAAGCGGATGGGTTTGATGTTCCTGCCTCGATCAACACAATGCTTGATAATGGCAATGAAACTTTTTACCGCATTCATAATGGCAAAAAACAATATTATGATCTGGTTGCTGCCGAATATAAAAATGTTCTTGTCAACGAAACCTGTGTCTTCCTGGCCGATCTCCGAGCCGACAATAAACTGGTCAAGGGAAATGAATGCGTTTCATTGATTGATATTGGTGATGGTGTATTTAATGTGGAATTCCATACCAAAATGAATGCACTCAACAAAACGATCCTTGATTTTATTGGTGAAGCAGCAGACTATGTTCTTGATAATGGTGTTGGTATCGTTATTGGAAATCAGGCACCGGGCATGCCAGGTGCATTTTCCGCAGGTGGTGATCTGGCATTTATGGGCAATCTTGCCAGCCAGGGTAAATTTGATGAGATTGATTCTTTTATCAAAGGTGTCCATCAGGCTGTCCTGGGCATGAAATACGCTCCTATTCCTATCGTGGCAGCGCCATATGGCATGACCCTGGGCGGTGGATGCGAAGTCTGTCTTGCGGCAGATCGTATTGTTGCACACATGGAACTTTACATGGGACTTGTTGAAATTGGTGCAGGTCTTGTTCCTGGTGGCTGTGGCATGATGCATCTATGGCAACGATATATGGAATCCATTCCTGGAAAAGTTAAACTGGCAGACTATGGTGCATATCTCATTCCTGTATTTACCGCCGTTGCACAGGCAAAATATTCTGGATCTGCTGCAGAAGCCAGAGAATGGGGCTTCTTGAGACCGACTGACCGAATTGTCATGAACAAAGATCATCTGATTGGTGAAGCCAAAAAAGAAGTTCTGACAATGGTTGAACAGGGATACAACCCACCGGCAAAGAAAAAATACCCGGTCATGGGACGTGAAGCTCAAGGGATGATTTGGGCTGAACTCTACAACATGGGTGCGGGTAATTATCTTCCCAAACATATGGGTAACATTGCCAGAAAGATCATTTACTGTATTTCCGGCGGTGAAGCCAAGCAAGGTCAGATGGTATCTGAAGAATACCTGTGCAAACTGGAAAGAGAAGCGTTTGTAGAACTTTGGAAAACTGAAGAAACGCAAAAAATGGCTGATCACATCTTAAAAACCGGCAAACCTTTATTTATGTAGGCCATATACAATATCACAGGAGGATTAATAACATGAGAGATGCTTATATAGTCAGTGCAGTCAGAACGCCTGGTTGTCGACGAAACAAAGGCGCGCTGTCTCAAACCCGACCCGAAGATTTGCTGGTTCAGGCTTTGGACAAAGCGATTGAAAAAGCGGGTGTAGAAAAAAGTGAAATCGATGATGTCATGATCGGATGTTCATTTCCTGAAGCTGAGCAAGGGTTGAATATCGGTCGTGTTGCAGCTCAAATGGCAAAATTTCCAGATGAAGTGGGTGGCGCAACAGTCAACCGTTTCTGTGCGTCGGGTCTTGAATCCATTGCCCAATCAGCCATGCGTGTAATGGTTGGCTGGTCTGATGTTGTCATGGCTGGTGGTGTGGAACATATGTCCATCGTTCCAATGGGTGGAAATATGCCTCGCCCTCATCCAGACTGGACCAGAGAAAATCCCGAGGTTTACACATCCATGGGCATTACAGCAGAAAACGTGGCCACGCGATATAAAATTACCCGCGAAATGCAGGATGAATTTGCTTATCATTCACAAATGAAAGCAGTAAATGCTCAAAAGAATGGTCTTTATGGCGAAATCTTCCCAACCAATGCTCATCGGTTTGTTGAAAAATCAGATGGCACCGTTGTTAGGGAAACATTTGTCCAGAACTTCGATGATGGAGTACGCGACACAACAACCATTGCAGGACTGGGCAAATTACGTCCAGTTTTCTCGGCCACTGGATCTGTCACGGCTGGAAATTCATCACAAACCACCGATGGTGCTGCGGCTTCCGTGATAATGTGTAAAGAAGCTGTTGAAAAATTTGGTGTAAAACCCATTGCAAAGCTCGTTTGCTATACCACAGTTGGTTGTCGTGCTGATGAAATGGGGGTTGGGCCAGCATATTCCATTCCAAAATTGTTAAAATTGGTCAAGATGGATATTAAAGACATTGGCCTTTTCGAAATCAATGAAGCTTTTGCATCACAGGCAATCTATTGTGCGCAACAGATTGGCATTAGTGATATTAAAGAATGGTCTTCAGAAAGCAGCACACGACGATTAAATATTAATGGTGGTGCTATTGCACTGGGACATCCATTGGGATGTACAGGCTCTAAACTGGCAGCAACATTGCTGTATAATATGCAGCAAAAAGGTGTCAAATACGGTATCGAAGCTATGTGTATGGGTGGCGGTATGGGCGCTGCTGCACTGTTTGAACTGTGTGAATAATTTGTTGTAACTGAATTCATGACTTAATTGTAAAAAAGGGGGGTTTTGCTTTGCAAGATGCCCCTTTTTTTATAGGAAAAAAATTTGTTTATTCATCTTCTTCAGTGTGTGGAGTCCCAAAGCGGGCGCATTCCCAAAAAGTCGGACATTTTAGATTTATTTGTATCTGAAAGGGCGAATTAATATAGCCCAGGGCGAAGCCCATAGCCGACAGGCTAAAAAGAATTTTGTTTAAAAATAACACTTTAAGTCCCGTTAGGGACGACAGATAATAGCCTGGAGCTTCAGCTCCAGGTTCTTGTTGCGGTTGTCATTTATAGCACTTCCCGATCAAGAAGCCTGGAGCTGAAGCTCCAGGCT
>PEAL01000593.1 GCA_002753725.1 Deltaproteobacteria bacterium | reverse complement strand
AATATTATTAGTAAAATAACAGGTGATTTCGTAAGTATAAATCCCAATAATTTCGACTTTATATTAAATCAAACACTTAATAAGATTGGTCATTTTGTTGAAGCGGATCGATGCTATATTTTTAGGTTTCATAATGATGCCACAATAACAAATATATATGAATGGTCCCGAAAAGGGATTAAATCGAATAATCGGAACCGACATTTTAAAAAAGATGATTTTTACGGGTATGGTGTATTGTCTAAGGGTAAAATCTTAAAAATAAATACCTTGTCAGATTTGCCTGAAAAAGCGGTTAATGATCGTAAAAGATTGATCGAGGAACACATTAAATCTTTCATATGTGTTCCTCTTGTAGTCGGACAACAGGCTATTGGTTGTTTAGGGTTGAGTTTAATGAGGGAGCAAAGAGACTGGTCAGGGGAAACGATTTCATTGCTTAAAATTGTAGGTGAGATGATTGCGAGTTCGCTTGATAGAAAAGAAAAGGCAACTATACTCAAACAAAGCGAGGAGAAATTTAGAGTTTTAGTAGAGCAAATACCTGCCATATCATATATTGCGGAATTAGATGAAAACCGTACAACAACATATGTTAGCCCTCAGATTAAAAAGATTCTTGGTGTTGAGCCAGATCATTACAAGAAAGAGAGTAATGCGTGGGTTAGGCGTTTACATCCTGATGACCGGGAAAGAGTTCTTAAGAGTTTGAAAATGGCGCTTTTAAACACACAATCTTTTTATTGTGAATATCGCCTTTTAGCATTTAATAAAAAATATGTGTGGTTTCGCGATGAAGCGGTATTAGTCAGTGATTCAAAGGGGAAGCCGGTTCATTTCCAGGGATTAATGCATGATATTTCAGGGTCCAAAGAGGTTGAGCAATACCTTGAAGTATACAAAGAGTTTGTCGAAAATTCTAGCCAAGGACATGGTTTTTCCGATTTAGATGGGGTTATTATGTATTTTAATCCAAAATTATTTAGTTTATTGGGCGCGACTAGAGCGGTTAATGTTTTTGGCAAACATATTTCTGATTTTTATACCGAAGAAGATAAGGAAACATTGGTTAATCAAATATTACCATCGGTTTTAGAAAAAGGCCAATGGCAAGGAGAAATTCCATTAAAGAATGTTCAGGGTGACATTATCCCCACCATACAGCATGTTTATTTAATAAGAGATGATCAAAATAAACCGCTCTATATCGGTAATTCCATCACTGATATATCCGCAAGGAAGAAAGCAGAAGCGGAATCGACCCATTTCAGAGATCAATTAACACATCTTACCCGATTAGATACAATGGGGGAATTAACAGCTGCTCTTGCCCATGAATTGAATCAGCCCTTATGTGCTATCCAAAATAATGCTGAAGTAACACGTCACTTAATTGGAAAGAAATCATTTGATATAACTGAAATAAAAGAAATTGTTGATGATATAATAACTGATACGGAGAGGGCTGGGGATGTTATTAGCCGATTGCGGGCCCTTATGAAAAAGGAGCCGGTTGAATTAAAAGATGTTGATATAAACGCATTGGTCCAAGAGGTGCTTCGTCTATTGCACAGTGACATTATTATTAAAAATATAACCATGAAATTAAATTTAAAGCTTAATCTGCCATTGGCTTTAGCTGATAAAATTCAAATCGAGCAGGTTTTATTCAATCTTATACTCAATGGGTTTGATTCTGTTGCCAAGCGAAATCCAGATTCGCGGAATATTGATATTAAAACAGGGTTAAATAAATTAAATCAACTTTTTATATCTGTCAAAGATAATGGGATCGCTGTCAAAAATAAAAATATCGATAAAATTTTTACACCTTTTTATTCTACAAAAACGTCGGGAATGGGAATGGGGCTTCCAATCAGCAAAACAATCGTTGAAGCTCATAACGGGATATTATCAGCTAAATGTAATAAGCCGAACGGCATGACCTTTACTGTGACACTCCCATTATTTACAAGGAGAAAATAATGCCTAAAACAGCCTCCTGTGTATTTGTAATTGATGATGACCCATCAGTACGAAAAAGTCTCCTGCGGTTATTAAATTCAGCTGAGTATAAAGTGGAGGCATTCTCCTCAGCAGATGATTTTCTTAAAAGACAAAAATATAATGGCATCGGATGCATGATTTTAGACATTAAGATGCCAGGATTAAGCGGGCTTGAGCTGCAAAAAGAGCTTTCTGCGAAATCGCGGATTTTACCTATTATATTTATAACTGGTCATGGTGATATCCCAACCAGCGTCAAGGCTATGAAGTCTGGCGCGATCGATTTTCTACCCAAACCTTTTAGATCAACCGATCTTCTTGAGGCGGTCAATCGAGGGATTGAAAAACACCGAAAAATTCGCGCGCTTCATTTTGAAAAACAAAAATTTCTTAAACTTATAGAAAAACTTACGTTACGAGAGAAGGATGTTTTTGCCTGGGTTGTCAAAGGGTTGTTAAACAAGCAAATTGCTATGCGTTTGAATATAGCTGAAAAAACTGTGAAGATTCACCGTGGTCGCATTATGCATAAAATGAAAGTTCATTCTGTCGCGGAGCTAGTGCATATCTCTGAAGTATTATCCACAAATTTATTCCGAACAAGATTATAAGTCTTTCCTCCCAAATTTCGGGTTTCGCCGAGATACATACACATAAGACTAAGGTCCTATTTTTATTTTTAATATATCTGTTATATTAAATACGTTATAACATCAAAAAAATATAAAATGAATACTAATTATCCGCAAAACATATATATCGTTGATGATGATGATTCTGTGCGTAAATCTTTAAAGAGATTGTTGGAAATTGGTGGTTTTGAAATACACACCTTTGATTCCGCGTTTAATCTCCTAAGTAATATTACGACCGATACCGTGGGCTGCCTTATTCTAGATGTTAAATTGCCTGATATGGGGGGGGATTGAACTGCAGGAACACTT
>PEAL01000097.1 GCA_002753725.1 Deltaproteobacteria bacterium | reverse complement strand
TGGAAAAAGGTATTTTGTTAAAGTTAAGATTTCAATTAGATCAATACATCAATCTTCGCCCTGTCAAATTATATGATGGCGTAGAAACCCCTATCAAAAATAAAGGGCCCAAAGAAATCGATTTTGTCGTTGTTCGGGAAAATACCGAAGGCCTGTATGCGGGTGCGGGTGGTATTTTAAAAAAAGGGACTCCCGATGAAGTGGCTGTTCAAGAATCGATTAATACCCGTAAAGGTGTTGAGCGATGCATTCGATATGCATTTGATTATTGTCAAAAACGTAATCAAAGGAAAAAATTGACCCTTTGTGGTAAAACCAATGTGTTGACGTTTGCTTTTGATCTATGGGAACGAACCTTTAACGAAGTTGCTAAAGAATACCCGGATATTGAAACCGATTATGCCCATGTGGATGCCATTTGTATGTGGATGGTTAAAAATCCGGAATGGTTTGATGTTATTGTTACAGACAATATGTTTGGCGATATTATCACTGACTTAGCTGCCATGATTCAAGGGGGGATGGGTATTGCTGCGGGTGGAAATATCAATCCAGAAGGTGTTTCCATGTTTGAGCCTATCGGCGGATCTGCTCCTAAATACACTGGTAAACAGGTGATCAATCCCATTGCTGCAATTTCTGCTGCCCAACTCATGCTTGAAACCCTGGGACAAAATGATGCTGCACGATATATTGAGTCCGCTGTTATGGATGTCATTAAAAATGATATTAAAGATTTGAGCGCCGGAAAAATGGGATATACCACATCAGAGGTTGGTGACTTGATTGTTGAAAAAATAAACAAGGCATAAGAGGTTTAAAATGAAAGAAAAACAAGTTAATGTTGCTATTGCCGGCGCAACAGGTGCGGTTGGCAATCAAATGATTCAATGTTTGGAAGAACGAAATTTTCCCCTGAAAAGTTTAAAGCTTCTGGCATCTGAAAGGTCTGCCGGTCGAAAAATTCGTTTTAAAGGGGATAATCTCACTGTTGAAACCTTGACAAAAGATTCTTTTAAAGGCGTTGATGTTGCTATTTTTTCAGCCGGTGGAACCCCCAGTAAAATCTTTGCACCTGCAGCAGCAGACGCAGGGTGTGTGGTTGTGGATAACTCAAGTGCATGGCGAATGGATCCGGATATTCCTTTGGTCGTTCCGGAAGCTAACCCGCATGCGATTGCTGGATATAAAACCAAAGGTATTATTGCCAATCCTAACTGTTCAACCATCCAGATGATTGTTCCTCTGGTTGTGTTGCATCGGGAATATGGTATTAAACGTATTGTTGTCTCAACATATCAAGCGGTTTCCGGAACCGGAAAAAAAGCCATTGATGAACTTCACGATCAAACCCGTTCCCTGTTAAATTTTCTAAAGTATGATGCAACGGTTTATCCTCATCAGATCGCTTTTAACTGTTTACCCCACATTGATGTTTTTCTTGATAATGGCTACACCAAAGAAGAAATGAAAATGGTCAACGAAACCCGAAAGATACTTGAAGATGACACCATTGGTGTGACGGCGACAACTGTTCGGGTTCCCGTTTTTTATGGGCATTCTGAATCTGTGAATGTTGAGACCCAAAAACATATCTCTGCGGCAGATTATCGGGAATTATTGAAAACACAACCAGGCATAAAAGTGGTGGATAATCCTTCAAAGAATGAATATCCATTGGCCCTTGATGCTGCTGGACAAGATTTGACGTTGGTTGGGCGTATTCGAGATGATGAATCCATTGAAAATGGTATTAATATGTGGATTGTTGCAGACAACATTCGAAAAGGTGCGGCAACAAATGCCGTTCAAATTGCAGAAATATTGGTAAAAGACTATTTGTAAACGATGATCATCTATCAAAAAGGTCATCCATTCAATGATATCACTAAAGATATGATATCATTTTTTGAAAAAAGGAGAGAAAATCTTTGGACCGAATACCTATAACACCTGCAGGATACGATCGATTAAAAAAAGAACTCGAAAAATTGAAAAGTGTCGAACGTCCCGAGAACATCCAGGCCATTGAGGATGCTCGGGCACATGGGGATTTATCGGAAAATGCTGAATTTGATGCTGCAAAAGATCGGCAGGCATTTATTGAAACAAGAATTCAGGAGCTTGAATACAAACTTGGCAATGCTGATATCATTGATCCAGCGACCATTGTCATTGGCGACAAAGTTGTTTTTGGATGTACCGTTGTGCTTGAAAATATTGATACCGGTGAAGAAGTCAAATATCAAATTGTTGGCCCTGAAGAATCGCATATTCAGGATGGAAAAATATCCTTTTCATCTCCCCTGGGAAAGGGCATTATTGGAAAAACCATTGGTACAGAAATCAATATCAATGTCCCAGGGGGACGACGAACTTACGAAATTATTGATTTATTATAATATTTTGAAGGATGTCGTGCTATTTGCAGGATGACGGACTTCAAAAAGGAGGGTATATTGGCACGAATAACCATTGAAGATTGTATGAAACGCATTCCCAACCGTTTTGCTTTGGTTCATCTGACAGCAAAACGTGTTCGAGAAATGCGAGAAGGTTCAGCTTTGTTGATTCCAAATTCAAAAAACGAGGAAGTGGTGACAGCATTGCGTGAAATCGCTGCAGATAAAATTTATATCAACGATGATGCGCTTCCTGGTATTGAAATCTACCATGATTATTGATGTTTCTGATGTCAATGTCTTCTCGTTCACCATTTTCATCATCTGTGGCAAGAAAGATCAATCGCAGTATAGGAAAAGCCATTCATCAATATCATATGATTTCCGACGGTGATAAAATTGCTGTCGGAATTTCTGGTGGCTGTGACAGTCTGACGCTGCTATGGTTCCTTATTCATCGATTGCCTCGAATCCCTGTTCAATATGAGCTTGTCTGTATCCATATTGATCCGGGGTTTGACAATGGATTTTCCCCCTTGCTAAAAAAGTATGCCCACGAATTGGGTATTTCATTGCATGTTGAATATACGGATTATGGTATTCTTGCGCATGGGCCGGAAAATCGGGAAAATCCTTGTTTTTTATGCGCTCGCTTGAGACGAAAACGAATCTTTGAAATTGCAGAACAACACGGATGCAATAAAATCGCTTTCGGTCATAACAAGGATGATTTGATCGAAACCCTGATGATAAACATGTTATATGCTGGTGAAATCAGCAGCATGCTGCCTTCACAGCCTTTTTTTCAAGGAAAATTAACAGTGATCAGACCCCTTGCATACACAGATTCAGACCTGATCCGGTTATTTGTTCAATCCTTTCAATTACCCGTATGTATCAATCCATGCCCTTCTTCTAAGACATCTCACAGATCAGAAGTTCGGGACATGCTAACTCATCTGTATCAAAAAAATAGAAAAATAAAAGGCAACTTGTTTCGCGCGATACACAATGTCAAAACGGAATACCTTTTGCCCGCTTCAGGAAAAATCACATGAAAGATGTTCAAAATGAACTTGATAATCGAAATATGCCCATCAATAAAGTGGGAATTAAAGATTTAAGATATCCCATTACTGTTTTGGATCGTCAAAAATCTGTACAGCACACGGTTGCAACCATTAACATGTATGTTGACCTGCCTCATCAATACAAAGGGACGCATATGAGCCGATTTGTTGAAATGCTTCATGTGCTTCAGCCAGAAATATCTGTCAAGCGGGTTTCAAAAATCCTGGAAAAAATGAGAGAATACCTTCAAGCCGATTCCGCCCACATAGAAATATATTTTCCCTATTTTATTGAAAAAATTGCTCCTGTCAGTGACAGTCGCGGATTTATGGACTACGATTGCCGATTTATGGGATCTTCGTATTCAACAGGAGAAACAGATATTGTAACAGAGGTTCGGGTTCCCATTACATCGGTTTGTCCATGCTCTAAAGAAATCAGTGATTATGGCGCCCACAATCAGCGCGGTGAAGTGACACTCGCAATTCGATTCAATAAATTTATCTGGATTGAGGATTTAATTGAGCTTGTTGAAAAATGTGCCTCTTGTGAATTGTACTCAGTACTCAAGCGTGTGGATGAAAAATATGTGACGGAATCTGCCTTTCAAAATCCAAAATTTGTCGAAGATATTGTCAGAGATATTGCCTTGGAATTGAAAAAAAATAATGATATTAAATGGTTTTCGGTGAGTGCTGAAAATTTTGAATCCATTCATCATCACAGTGCATATGCACAAATAACAAGTTAATATGTTTGTTCCACTCCTTTATGCCGATTCCTAATATTTGGGCTGTGTGGTTTACAAATGTTGATGGAAGAAGTTATGACAATCATGAAACTAAAAAAAATATTTGGCGTTGGCCTGTTTGGTGCGCTAATCAGTGTTGTTCTTCTTTTATTTATTGGGTGCTTGGATCAAATACTGGGACATCCTCAGATTTGTGCAAATTTATTATCTTTAAAAATAATAGCTTTCTTACTCATTGCTATAGGATTCGGACTTCATTGTTGGACATTTTTTACATTGCGATATTGGTGGGTTGAAAATCAATTGTGTACCATGGGACCGTTTAAATATTTTCGACATCCTATGTATGCTTCCTGGATTACATTCATCACTTTAGGTGTAAGTTTATATTTAAACTCCTGGATATACTTACTTTGGTATGTTTTATTACATCCAATATGGCATAGACTTGTCATGACTGAAGAAATTATGATGAAAGAGATCTTTGGTGCTGAATACCAAAGATATCTGGAGAGTACATGTCGATTTATCCCATATGTGAAAGTTATCCCCTAAAAATGATCGCACAATTTTGCCCACCAAAACCAAAATTTTCTAACAATACCGTGTTAAAACGACAAGATTTTGGAGAGACGACAAAGTTGACACTCATATGACACGGATCATTCAGGTTTCTTATTTCGGGTATATAGTCATGCTTTATGCAAGCCATGCACACTGACAGTTCAACCGCACCACAAGCGGCTGAAAGATGCCCTATCCATGACTTTAAAGCAATAACAAATGGCTGATGACGCCTGTTAAATAAACGATGAATAAGCTCTGCTTCCATTTTATCGTTTAGCTGTGTTCCTGTGCCATGGGATGAAATTAAATCAATATCATCAGGATGGATTTTGGCATCATTGATAGCTTGAACAACGGCTCTTTGCGCATAAAGGCCATCCGGATGGGGATCGGTCATGCGATATCCATCCATAGAAGCACCAAATCCAAGAATTTCAGCTTTAATTTCAGCCCCACGCTTTTTTGCATGTTCATAGTCCTCAAGGATAAAAAAAGCAGCCCCTTCACCAGACACAAAGCCTTTTCTGTTTTGGTCAAAAGGGCGGCAAACCTGATTCGGATGATCAGACCCCACATAAATCGAGCGGGCTTTTTTATATGCCATCATTGCGCCACTGCTCAAACGCGAATCACCACCACCGGCGAGAGCAATATCAAGATATCCATCTTTGATTTTTCTGAAAGCATCTCCAATGGCTTGCAAAGATGCTGCGCAGGCGGTGCCAACCGTTGTGCATTCGCCATGAATACCCGTCAACTGTGCTATTGTCGATGCTGCTGTGTTGGGAAGAAATTTCAATATCCATAAAGCTTGAATGGCTTCCCAGTTGACCTGATGATTAATAATTTCTGGAAATTCATTTCCCATATCCAGATTAGGCCCTGCTCCTGTGAACAATCCAGCGTTATCTAAAAGGCCATTGTCAATATGTGCATCTTTTACTGCCATCATTGCAGCAGCTACAGATAAAGAGGCTCCTCTGTTTAAATAACGCCTGTGTTTAAACTTGCCAGTATACTGTATTAAATCAAAATTTTTTACAGGGCAGACCACCGTATCTGAATGTGACACAAATGTTTCAAAACAAGGCTGGCCTGCTTTTAAAAATGAAATGATATGATCATCTGTTGACCCAATGGGCGTTATTGAACCCGTTCCAGTAATGGCAACGCGACGTGTCGTCATTTGAAGATTCCTTTGAGCCCATCAAATTTTAAAATATTTAAGGATGGCTAAAAAATTGGGACTGAACATGGCAATAATCGCTATAGAAAAAAATACAACGACTTTCATCCATATTTGAATCGTTTTTATTTCGCCGGATAGTTTTTCAAAGCCAGTATACATCTCTACACGTAAGTTGTTGATATCCTCTTTTAATTCTCCACGTAAATTGTTGATATCCTCTTTTAATTCTCCACGTAAATTGGCGATATCCTCTTTTAATTCTCCACGTAAGTTGTTGATATCCTCTTTTAATTCTCCACGTAAATTGGCGATATCCGCTTTCAGTTCTCCACGTAAATTGGCGATATCCGCTTTCAGTTCTCCACGTAAATTGGCGATATCCTCTTTCACTTCTCCTCGTAAATCACTGATATCCGCTTTAGTCGCCAATTCTACAAGTAAATCCTTTTTAATTTCCGTTTTTAGATTTTTATGATTTTCTTTAAAATCTTCAAACTCCATCTTAATGAAACTCAAATCATTACTGTTTGCTTCTATCATTGTCGACTGTCTTTGAATCAGTGTATCAACGTTCGTAAAAGCATGAATCAGTGGCATGCTTTGATCAGACGGAAAAAATTTTCCAAATTCATTGAAAATAGTGTTTACATGAGATGTCTGTTCTAATTGTACTTGCTGCATCAGGTTTCTCCTTAAATAAAATGTTCATTCAGTAACGAGACAAGACCATGTTATTAAACACAGAATAAATAGAAAAGCAAAGGATATAATGGACGTTATTCACTGGCTCAACGGGTGATTGTAGATGTCCTATTCAATTTAACGTACCCTTTTCATTTGCAAATATTTTTAATTGATTAAATTTCACTATAAACATCAGAAAAGGATTTTTTTACAGGAGGTACTGGGTTTTCAGCTGGAAAACCCGCAGTAACAAAACATTTTATTTTTATATGAGACAGGCCAATTATTTTTTCGATTTCTGGCACAAAAACCAGGGGAGCCGTAAGAACACATGTTCCCAATCCCAGGTCAGTGGCCTTTAATAGGAAAGAATTCATTGCAAGACCAACTGAAATATCCATACTGGTATCACTGGAGTGTTTTTTGTCAGCAAGGCCGGCGTTAACAAGGCTATTCAAAAAATCATTTTTATCGTTTTTTTCTGTACCAACAGCAAAAAGCCAGGGGGCATCGAACATAAACAATGAGAATCTGAAATATGTATTGATCTTATTTTTAATTTTTTTAGACAATCCAAACATTTGTTGCCGATCAATCAAATGGTCGCGTGCTGAGGTTATGGCTTCATAAATAAAATGCTTTTTTTCTTCAGATGCAATCCTTACAAAACAGACAGGTTGACGATTTGATGGTGAAGGTGCTTGCTCTGCACACATGACCAGGGTTTTTATCCATTCTGCAGGTGGGGATTCAGACTTGTATTTTCTGACACTTCGTCTGCTATAAATCAGGTCATCCAGTGATGAAAAATAATGGTCAGTTTTGACGGGTAACATAATGAATCAAATCTTTCATTTTTAACACCGGACCCTTCTCAATATCATCCAGAATTTCCATAATGCGATCATTGGGAAGAAAGGGGTATTTATTCTTTAAATAACTATTTTTTTCTATCCCCCTTTCTTCAGCTTCTTCCAGGTAAAATCGCAATTTTCTCAAAAACAAATCATCTTCATTGACGCTTGTATTGAACTGCTGATTAATATTAACCGCCAGTTCCAGAAGATCAATGGATTCTGCATCAAGATCCCGGATTAAATACGTTTCTGGTTCAATGTCTGAAAGGTCAATATCCAGTATATCGCACAGTATGTCTTTTAAAATGTTTTCAACAGTCAAGATATATTCCTCCTTATTTGCCGGCAGTCATTCCACGATCCATAACCAGCTCTGAAGCATTAAAGCCTTCAGCACTGTCAGACAGTAAAAAAAGTATGGTGTCTGTGATATGTTTGACATCAAGCAATTTATTTTTTAATATTTCGTTTTTATTCAAATGAAAGTATGCCTTGCCGCGTCCTGCATCAACATACCCTGGTCTTAAAGAAACTGTTGTGACACCACGATCACCCAGTTCAAGACCAATGTTCCGATAAAGTGTTTCTGAGGCTTGTTTGGCTGCGGCATAAAACCCTTGCCCTGGATTTTGCCTGATTGCAGCTGTGGATGACACATAAATCATTCGTCCTTTTTTTCGGGCCAGCATTGACCGAGATATTTTTTTCAATAATGCTGCGCGAAAAGCAACATGATGTAAAAAATAATCATGGACCGTTTCATCGCAAGCTCCAGCAATCAGGCTTTCATAATTATCCTGGACAAAATCAACGGTATAATCCAGTGTATTGGCTGTTTTTTCAGAAAGCGTTTTAAGGGTTTCAGGGATTGAAAAATCGATGAGCAAGGTATCAAATCTTTCTTTAAAACAAACTTCCAGGCGGTTTTGAATACGCTGAAAGCCTGTCTCGGTGCGCCAGGTCAACATGGGATAAATGCCAATTTCAATCATTCTTTGAGCCAGGCATAGTCCCATTTCACAGCTCCCGCCCAATATGAGGGCTCGATTTCCTGAGAATTCAAGTTGCATATGTTATCACACCCTTTGCACGTTTTTTTTCCTGCTGAAACAACTGACATTTCCCCTGAAAATCTGTCATTTCAATGACATAATCGCATGCACCAGGAACGGTAAACCCCATAAATTTAAATGTATGGATGACAGGCCTTTTCAGTTCTCTATCTTTTTCAATGGCCTGTAAAAACGCACCAATAATCAAGCTGCCAGGAACAACCGGGAAATAAGGAAAATGATAGTGATAGATGGGATCTTTTGGATCAAAAAAGAAACGTCCTTTTATTTGATTTTTATCCATCACACAACCGTTAAACCTGAATTTCGAATCATTTCCATATCGGTTTCCATCTGCCTCCCCAGTGTCGTCAAATAATTGCCAATCATCAATCCATTGGCTCCTGCTGAAAACAAACGCGGTTGATCATCTCTGAGGGCTGTTTCACGACCACCGCAAATAACAATATCTTTATCCGGGTTGATCAGTCGAAAAAGAGCAATACATTTTAAGGATTCCAATGGCGATAATAGGGGTTGTTTTTCAAGCGCTGTTCCTGGTATAGGATTAAGAAAATTAATTGGAATAGAATCCACATCCAACGCTTTCAGGGTGAAAGCAAGCTCAACGCGTTGTTCCCAGTTTTCACCCAGTCCCATAATGCCACCACTGCAAATTTTTAAACCTGCGGATCTGGCAATTTTGATGGTTTCTATATCATCATTGTAATCATGAGTGGTACAAATGGTATTAAAAAAACTTCGTGCCGTCTCAAGGTTATGATGACAATTGGTCACGCCGCTTTGTTTCAAACGTTTTGCCATCGATGGTGTGAGGGTTCCAATGGATGTACAAATGATCAGATCTGTCTTTTCGTGAATCGCCGTTACGGCTTTACAAATGGTATCCATTTCCTGATGATTCAGCATAAAACCGCTGGTTACGATGGAAAAGCGTGTAGCGCCTGCATCAGATAGCACAATCGCCTTTTCAATGATTTGTGTTTCATTGATTAAGGGATAGGTTTCTGCGCCGGTTTGATAGTGAACCGATTGAGCGCAAAATGCACAATCCTGACTGCAAAAGCCAGATTTTGCGTTGATAATACCGCAAGTAAATATATTGTTTTTCTTAAAATGGAGCCTCAAATCATTTGCTCGAGTGATCAGTTCCGGGGTTTCATTATCAGATGCTTGAGCGACTATCCGTGCCGCTGCGTAAGAGAGGCCTTTGGTGTGAAGACCTGGGCTATTTATTTCTATATTTTTGATATCATTTGTTTTTATCACAATTTTTCTCTCTCAAGTGAGACTTATGTTGTAGCGTTATTTCATAATAATTTGATAAATAAATGAAGAATATCACGATCATAAATTTGGATCAAACGAAAATTTATCAACCCGATACAATGTCTTGTTTATTGTGGTGGTATATGAAATAAAATATCGAATTTATGAATTGTTATAAGTATTCAATCATGGCATAATATTTGCTGATATTTAGAACGGTTAAAAAATTTTTATTTTTTTTCGTGTATTATGTGATGGTCGTTACCAAGTAAAAGAAGGAGGGCATATGCTCAAATTTAAAAATGGGGCGCTTGATTTGGTTAAAATTGGAAAAAAAAACTTGAGACAGGTTAAGCGGAATTATTCCAAAGCAAAATTATTTGAGGAAATTATCAAAAACAGGGAAGGACAAATTAGCAGTGACAGTGCAATTGTTATCAGGACAGGCCATGCACAAGAAGTATCTAACAATGATCTGTTTATTGTTAATGATCATATCAGCGAAAAACAAGTCTGTTGGGGACCTAAAATCAATATACTTGACATGCTGCGTTACGAAACATTCATCAATCGTCTGTTATCATATATGCTGAATAAAAGCCTGTATGTTCAGAATTGTCACGTTGGGTCGGAAAATAGCTATCAGGTTCCCATTCGTGTGGTCACTGAAAATGCATGGCATAGCCTTTTTGCACGTAATATGTTTTTTCCCATCAACAATCAACAAGATCCAGAAAATTATGAACCGGCTTTTACTGTTGTCCATGTACCTAATTTTCAATCCATTCCTGAAATCGATGGAACCTACTCTCAAACAGCAATTATTATCAATATGACTCATAAAGTGGTCATCATTTGTGGCAGTTGTTATTCAGGAAATATTCGTCAGGCTGTTTTTACAATGATCAATTATTTAATGCCTCATGATATTTTTCCGGTGCAGTGTGCTGCCAGCATGACATTTTCTGAAGATGTCGCCTTATTTATCGGGCGAGAGGGTGCAGGGAAAACAGCCCTGGCCATTGATTCGCAATCCATTTTTATTGGTGACCATGCTCATGGATGGACGGCTGATGGGATCTTTACTTATGAAAACGGCATTTATGCGCGCGTTTTTGGTATTGATGATGAAAATTCGCCTGAAATCAATGCGTGTAGCAAAAAATTCGGTACGATTTTAGAAAATGCATCCATTGATTTAGAATCCAGGCACATCGACTTATTTGATAGTGATCTGACCATGAATACCCGCGCATCTTTTACAAACACATGTTTGCCGCATTCATCTTCAAAAGGAAAATATGCTCACCCCAAAAATATATTTTTCGTTACCTGTGATTCTCTGGGGGTACTTCCACCCATCATCCGCATATCAACAGAACAAGCGATACTTGGCCTTTTAGCAAGTTTTTCATCAACCTTTGTCAAGTCAGACCTTGGCGAAGTCAAACCCTTGTTGGATTTTTGTTTTGGGAAATTGGCATTGACCGATCCTCCTCATGTGTATGCTGAAAAATTGCATAAAAAAATCAAAGATCATAATATTGCTTGCTGGGCCATTAATACAGGATGGAGTGGAAGACCCTATGGCGAAATCGATCGTATCCCAATTAAATACAGTCGCGCAGCTGTCAGGGCTGTTATGGCTGGAGATTTAGAAAATGTTGATTTTGAAACAGATTCAATATTCCAGTATCGTATACCCAAATCATGTCCGGGAATTCCAGAAAAGTTTTTAAATCCAAGGAATCAAGCAGATAATATAACAGAATATGAATTACGTGCCAATCGTCTGGTAGCAGAATTCATAAAAGATTTTTCAAAATATGACAATCAAATTCCTAAAGAATTGACAGGCATGTTAATCAGTCTGTTACCTTTTGAAGATCGAATGGACTATAGCAATTTAGGGTTTAGCATGTAAAATGTCTTTCTTCATTAATCATTCAACTATAATGGTCCCCAAAAACTGGACAGTGTGCTAAGGAATACTCGAAAAATAAGTTCCCCATTTTAATTTCGGAGACACGATCCTTAATTCGATAAATAGTGGAGTCCTAAAGCTTTAGCTTTGGGAGTTCCTTAGATTTTCAATGCGTTTTTTTCTGTAACTCCCAAAGCTAAAGCTTTGGGACTCCACCTTGCATCCCAAACCCTGTATTGACTTTTTTAAAGCTTTGGGACTCCACCTTGCATCCCAAACCCTGTATTGACTTTTTTATTGACTGAGTATATTGATAATCGGTTTGTATTGATATTGATTGACCAATCATAACAATTTTAGAGAACGTTCAATTCTCAAAGAAAGGTAAAAAAACGATGAAAAAAACACTTGTTAAAGATATCATGGTACCACTTTCTGAATATGCAACAGTATCCGAAGATGCGACACTTCGGGATGCTGTTGTTTCTCTTGAAACAGCCCAAAAAAAATATATACTGAATCAATACACTCACAAAGCCATACTCGTCTATGGAAAAGATGGTAAAATTATTGGAAAAATCAGTCCTCTTGATATTATCAGAGCCCTTGAACCCAAATATCGACAAATCGGTCATTCCGATCCTTTATCAACCATAGGCCTTTCGCGTTTTGGTTTAAGTTCCGGATTTTTGAAATCACTTGTGGAGCAATATCATCTTTGGGATGAACCCTTTGAAAAGATTGTTGCAGAATCTGCATCGAAGCCTGTAAAAGAATTCATGTATACTCCTTCTGAAGGTGAATTTGTCAAAATTGACGCACCGCTTTCTCAGGCGATTAATCAAATTATCATGGGACATCATCAATCGCTTCTGGTTCTTCAAGGTGAAGAAATTGTTGGCATTCTCAGGTTGGTTGATATTTTTAAGAAGGTCTGTGATTATCTGTAAAATTTTTTTTAAAAGAGAGGTTATATTATGCCAGGATTTGAAATATTCTCGGATGAAGAACGAAAAGAAGTTATGGATGTTCTTGAAACCGGGGTTTTGTTTCGTTATAATTTTGAAAACAATCGGAAAGGGCACTGGAAAGCAGCATCCTTTGAAAAGGATCTGTGCAATAAACTAAATGTGGGCTATTGTCATCTTTGCTCAAGTGGGACAGCTGCATTAAATATTGCTTTGGCAACATGCGGCATTGGTGCTGGTGATGAGGTGATTGTTCCGCCATTTACCTTTTTGGCCACCATCGAAGCCGTTCTCATGGCTGGGGCCACGCCTGTTTTTGCTGAAATTGATGAAACCCTTTGCCTGGATCCCGCTGATATTGAAAAAAAGATTTCCGAAAAAACCCGTGCTGTGCTGGTGGTTCACATGTGCGGTTCAATGGCAAAAATCGATGCCATTCATCAGGTTTGCGAAAAGAATCATGTTTTGCTTATTGAGGATGCCTGTCAGTCTTTGGGATCAACATATAAAGGTAAAGCATTGGGATCATTTGGTTCTATGGGGTGTTTTTCATTTGATTATGTCAAAACCATCACTTGTGGTGAGGGGGGCGGAGTGATCACCAATGATGAACAGCTATACACAGCCGCTCATGCTTTTGCCGATCATGGACACGACCATCTTGGCGCAGATCGCGGACAGGATAAACATCCCATTTTGGGCTACAATTTCAGAATCAGCGAACTGAATGCTGCTGTTGGTTTGGCGCAGCTTAGAAAGCTCGATCTCATCCTTGAAAAACAACGACAATCAAAAAATATTTACAAACAGATCCTGTCAAGTTGTTCAGCAGTGACTTTCAGAGACATTCCAGATACTGATGGTGATTCTTCAACTTTTTTATCCATTCTCTTGCCTGATGAAAACAAAACCAGAACAGCCTTGAAATTATTCAATGACTCTGAAATTTCTGGTGCGATCTACTGGTATGATAACAACTGGCACTATATTCGTCAATGGGAGCATCTAAAAACGCTCAAATGGCCAGCGCGTCTGACACTTACTGCTCTGGATGCCACTTGTGATTACCAAAATGTTTCTGTGCCATTATCGGATGCAATCATGGCACGAACACTGTCATTTCAAATTAAATTATCAGAGACTGAAACAGATGTCACCCGTCATGCCAACCAGTTGAAACAGGTGCTTGATCAATTATAATAATAAATGATCGTCCGGTTTTGGTTTGCCAAAAAATATAGAATCAGATGGACATTGCGACAAACTAAAATCGGGCTTCCCGTAGGAATCGCGATTAAATAACTTTCCCATTTGAAGTCCCTTGAGTGGAGTCCTAAAGCTTTAGCTTTGGGAGTTCTTAGCTTTTCAATGCGTTGTTTTTCTGTGAGTCCCAAAGCTAAAGCTTTGGGACTCCACCAAGGGAACGTTATTAAATTTTGATTCCTTATCCATATCTGGATTAGCGGGATGATTTCCTGGGAATATTGAAGGCCTCTATGATTAAAAAGGTGATATTATCCTTAAAAGGAGCAATAAATGAAAATCGAATTGAATGAACGGTCCCCCTATTTGTTTGAAATCCCGAAACAAGACGCCATGAATGTTCCGGCCCTGGTGTATGCGTCAAAAGAAATGGTTGATGCTATCCGCCACGAGGAAGGACTACGACAACTGATACATATGAGTCAATTGCCAGGAATTGTCAAAGCAGCCATGGCAATGCCAGATATCCATAGTGGCTATGGCTTCCCAATCGGCGGTGTGGCGGCGTTTGACTGGCAGAATGGCATCATTTCACCGGGGGGAGTTGGTTATGATATCAACTGCGGTGTTCGACTGATTCGTACACTTTTGGAGAAAAAAGATATTGATTTGCATTTGGAATCAATCATTAACCGATTGTTTCAAGAAATACCTTCAGGCGCCGGGGGCAAAAAAAAGAAACTCAGAGCGGACTTGAAAGGTGTGATTTCGCAAGGGAGTCAATGGGCTGTCAAAAAAGGATATGGCGAACAACGCGATATTCTTTTTACTGAAGACAACGGCTGCATGCCTTTTGCTGACATTGAACATATCAGTAAAAGGGCATTGGAACGAGGACAACATCAATTGTGTACATTGGGTGGGGGGAATCATTTTCTTGAAATTGATGTTGTGGATGAAATTTTTGATGCTCCCGTTGCTCGAACCTTCGGCTTATTTGAGCAACAAATTGCTGTCCTTTTACATACCGGGTCCAGAGGACTGGGCTATCAGATTTGTGAAGATTATCTTAAAGCCATGCAAAAAGACAATGCAACAAACCAACGTTCTTTACCAAACAGTCAATTAGCCTGTATGGATATACTTTCTCCCAAAGGCCAGGCGTATTACTCAGCCATGTCCGGGGCTGCAAATTTTGCATGGGCCAATCGTCAGATGATGACCCATTATGTCAGAGAGGTTTTTCAAGCGGCTTTAAATATATCACCCAGAGACCTGGGGATGGATCTGGTCTATGATCTTTCCCATAATGTAGCCAGAAAAGAACAGCACATGGTTGAGGGAAAAAAACAAACATTGTGTGTTCACCGCAAAGGCGCAACGCGAGCCTTTGGCCCTGGACATCATTCACTTCCTCTTGAGTATCAGCAAACTGGTCAGCCGGTCATTGTTCCCGGAGATATGGGAACAGCATCATATGTTCTATGCGGCACACAAAAAGCAATGGAAGAAACCTTTGGTTCTGCCTGTCATGGTGCAGGAAGAGTTCTCAGCCGCTCCGCAGCAAAAAAAGCGGCCAGAGGACGATCCATTGCTGATGAACTTCAGGAAAAAGGTATAATGATTCGCTATCGCGGCCGTTCAACCCTTGCAGAGGAAATGCCTGATGCATATAAAAATATTTCTGATGTTGTTGAGGTGATCTGTCAGGCTGGTATTGCTAAAAAAGTCGCTCGATTGCGGCCATTGGGGGTGATTAAAGGATAAGAAAAAATGGAATCACAGAGACGATGGAGCGTCCAAAGCTTTAGCTTTGGACGCTATATTTCCTCAGGAATATTCCTCGTAATATGTCAGTTCCCATCCCTTATAAACCAGAATGATTTTTATTAACTGAGTGTTGCCAATGCTTTTTTTTACGCGGTCTGATTTTACATATTGATCCAATTGTTCTTGTGCATCCTGAATTTTTTCCCGCTGCTTTTCTTCAGAATATTCACCTCTTGAAATATATTTCAACTCAACCAGATAGGAATACTCCAAATCTGGATATTTTGAAATAAATGGCTCCATGTAAATATCAGAGTAGCCTTTATTCATTTCAGCTTCAGATTGTGTGATATAATAATCAACAACATTAAGATAAGCCAACAGGAATCCTTGAACTACTTTTTCGCCATTTAAGTAATCTCGGATGGATGTCTGCTTTTCTATTTGTTCGGATAAGAATTGAA
>PEAL01000592.1 GCA_002753725.1 Deltaproteobacteria bacterium | reverse complement strand
CATCCAATATTTTTTTGAATGTTTCCTGATACAATAGAATTTTTTCAGATAAATTACTGAAATGATTATTATCTTCATCAAGAAGTCTATCTATCGCGTCATTAATATCTGTCTCATGGATGGTTTCTGTTGTTTCAGGCTTAATTTGTTGTGTCAGAATACTTCCCAGGCGATTGACCAGCCAGGGTTGTCCCTGGGTTTGTTCAAACACTTTTTGAATGGCGCCTTCAGAAAAGGGCTGATTGGTTTCCTGTGTGTATTGCTGATAAAGATCACGAATATTATTCAGGCTAAATGATGGCAGCTCAACATGATCGGCAATATTAAAAGGAGAAACGCCCCCGACAGTTAGTTGAGTGATATTTCGGATACCGACCAGGCCGACAGAGTATAGGGCTTTTTCATGTTTATCTTTATATTCCTGATACAATTTTCTGAGTGTGGTTAAAAAATTTTTAATTTCATCCATTGGGGTTCCATCGAATTCATCGATAAATATCACTATTTTTTTGTGGGTGATAATTTTGTTTAATTCCTCAAAAAGTTGATAA
This sequence comes from Deltaproteobacteria bacterium, assembly GCA_002753725.1. Taxonomy (GTDB): domain Bacteria; phylum Desulfobacterota; class Desulfobacteria; order Desulfobacterales; family Magnetomoraceae; genus Magnetomorum. The sequence goes on along the minus strand of PEAL01000592.1, from coordinate 2,409 downwards.
AAAGAGTAACTATCACTCAGCTGATGTGTATTTAAAAACTGTTTAACCTGTTGTAACTGATGGCATTGAATCTTTTCCAATTGATAAAGAAGTTGTTCGTAAATCTTTTTTTGAATGTGATGATAGAATTTTTTTAAATCATAATCCTCACAATTTTCAAAACTCATGAGAATAAAAATATAGTTGAGTTCAAGGGATTTTGAAAAAGACTTAAAAAATGTGGTTTTTCCACTTTGTCTGGGTGCAAATATTGAGAAATAACGACCATGATCCACCATTGTTTTCATATCCTGGTTATGACGATTCACAACATTATCCAGGCTAACATGATATGATTTCTCAGGGTTAACATAGCCGGTGTCTTCGAATGTTCGTTTAGGTGCTTGGTAGTTCATATCTTATCCTTATTTTTACTTAATACCGAAAATTTCCAAAATATCTTGAACAATCTGCATCAATTTTTTCTCTTGTTCTTTTTCATCTAAATCTTCAAGTGGGACACCATCTTTCGGATAAATTTGCACATTTTTAAACCAGGGAACATATTTCCATAAACAGTCTTTCATTAATACTGGAAAAATAATCATACCTTCTTTTTGTCTGGCTTGAATGCCTGGAAATTCACGTTTCTGAATAAACGATGAACTTAAGAAACTATTTGACAGTAAACAAATGGTTAAGTGTGCAGTTTCAATAGCTATTTGTATTTCTGCGGGCCAGTCATCACCGGTACGAATTTTTTCATCAAACCAGTAATCAATATCATTTATCTTTAATATTTTTAAGTAAACAAGAAGTTTATCTAAAAAATCTTTGTCTTCATGACTGTAACAGATAAAAATTTTCTTTTTCTGAGAGGGCAATGGTTTCATCTGTTTTGATGACACATGCGAAAATCGTTTTTGGTATATTGGATTTGAAACGACTGCTTGCCTATTTGACTTTTTGATTAATCCATATTGTCTTAAAAATGCCTGTGATTTATCTTCCGCAAGATGAACCACCGGTTCATCCAATATCTTTTTGAATGTTTCCTGATACAGCAGGATTTTTTCAGATAAATTACTGAAATGATTATTATCTTCATCAATTAGTATCTCTATAGCGTCATCAACATCTGTCTCATGGATGGTTTCTGTTGTTTCAGGCTTAATTTGTTGTGTCAGAATACTTCCCAGGCGATTGACCAGCCAGGGTTGCCCCTGGGTTTGTTCAAACACTTTTTGAACGGCGCCTTCAGAAAAGGGCTGGTTGGTTTCCTGTGTGTATTGCTGATACAGATCACGAATATTATCAAGAGTAAATGATGGAAGCTCAACATGATCGGCAATATTAAAAGGGGAAACTCCCCCGACCGTCAGTTGGGTAATATTTCGGATGCCGACCAGACCGACAGAATATAGGGCTTTTTCATTTTTATCTTTATATTCCTGATACAATTTTCTGAGTGTGCTTAAAAAATTTTTGATTTCATGCACTGGGATGCCATCGAATTCATCGATAAATATCACTATTTTTTTTTGGGTGATAATTTTGTTCAATTCTTCAAAAAGTTGATAAAAAGAGTAACTGTCACTCAGCTGATGTGTATTTAAAAACTGCTTAACCTGTTGTAACTGATGACATTGAATCATTTCCAATTGATAAAGAAGTTGTTCGTAAAGTTTTTTCTGAATGTGATGATAGAATTTTTTTAAATCATAATCCTCACAATTTTCAAAGCTCATGAGAATAAAAATGTAGTTGGCTTCAAGGGATTTAGAAAAGGTCTTAAAAAATGTGGTTTTTCCACTTTGCCTGGGCGCAAAGATTGAAAAATAACGACCTTGATCCACCATTGTTTTCATGTCATCATTGTCAACATTGGTTACATTTTCAAGAGGAACATAGTATGCCGTTTCAGGATCGACAAAGCCTGATTTTTCGAAACGTCGCTTTGGAGGTTTGTAGTTCATATCTTATCCTTTTTTTATTTAATACCGAAAATTTCCAAAATATCTTGAACAATCTGCATCAATTTTTTCTCTTGTTCTTTTTCATCTAAATCTTCAAGCGGGACGCCATCTTTCGGATAAATCTGCACATTTTTAAACCAGGGAACATATTTCCATAAACAGTCTTTCATTAATACTGGAAAAACAACCATTCCCTCTTTTTGTCTGGCTTGAATGCCTGGAAATTCACGTTTCTGAATAAACGATGAACTTAAAAAACTATTCGACAGCAAACAAATGGTTAAGTGTGCGGTCTCAATAGCTGTTTGTATTTCTACGGGCCAGTCATCACCGGTACGAATTTTTTCATCAAACCAGTAATCAATATCATTTATCTTTAATATTTTTAAGTAAACAAGCAGCTTCTCTAAAAATTTTTTGTCTTCATGACTGTAACAGATAAAAATTTTCTTTT
>PEAL01000591.1 GCA_002753725.1 Deltaproteobacteria bacterium | reverse complement strand
AAGCTAAAGCTTTAGGAGTCCACCCAAGAACTTCAAATGGAAAGGTTATTTAATCGCGATTCCTAAGAAAAAAAATCTCTGACTTTTTGGGAATGCGCCCTAAGCGACTCCCAATGTCTATTGATCATATGTCAGACATTTATGAAAAGTGACATCCGCTAATTTCTGGTCAATATCCACATTAAAAAATGTTGCCACAGGTTCAAATATTTCAGGATTATTATTATTCACTGTTCGTGCAGCTTCCAAAATAGAATTCAATCCTTTGGCAGTCATTTTTCCTGATGGCTGCCTGCAAGGACCGGCAGGCATTCCCAGAATACGCATCAGCGTTTTACAGGGTACAGGATTTCTTGATTTGCAAGTAACCGGCCCAAAAGCTGAATCTTCAGTGGTAACAATGGTTACCAGTTTAAACAATGGACTCAAGGCCTCGTTCAAGCGCATTGCTTTTTGATGGTCACCGTTACGATAAGACATCACCATCTCTTGAACAGCTTTGGGAGCAATATTTGCGATGACTGAGATAACAGCAGAAGCTTGAATATCGGGGTCGATCATCATATCATATGTTTTTTCATCATCTCCAGATATGATATCAAAGGCAGGGCCGCATAGTGCACGGGTTTTTTTCATATTTTCAATGCATCCTGTTGCTTCTTTCACTGCCTGAATATTTTTATAAGATTGTGCTAAAAGAGCCAGATCTTCAGGTAATAATTGTGTACCGGTTCGAGCAGGAATAACATATGGAATGATTTGTAACTCTGGAAACATCTGAGCAATAGGCGTGTAATATTCTTTCCGAATTTCTAAAGAACTGGGGCCATTATAATATGGATCAATGAGCAAAACAGCATCAACCTCTGACAACGCCGCATAACGTGTTGCATCAATGGCTTCACGAGTGTTATTGCTACCTGTACCGGCAATGCATATGCATTTGTTTCGGGTCTGTCTGGATATTGATTGAATGACAGCATTGTGTTCATCCCATTTTAAGGTTGGACTTTCACCGGTTGTGCCCACAGCGACGATTCCTTGAACGCCATTGTCTATTTGAAATGAAACCAATTGGTTTAAACCATCCATGTCCACATCATCTGATATGAAAGGCGTGATCAACGCTGTGTAACATCCTTCAAACATAATAATCTCCCTATTTCTGTTTCAAATATTTTGTGAGTGGATATCAAGTATTGAAAACCTGACTCCATATTGATACAATTGATTCAGCAATCATATTTCAATCACTTTCCCCAAAACCACATTTTGGGAAAAATTTTGTATATAGGCATCATAAAAATAATCGTCAATCAAAAAACATAAATACTGTAATTTTTAACGGCTCAATTTTTACCGCGAACACAACCTATGTATCATTTTTTTATTGACCTTTCAGCAAGAATTCTATTTTATGCAACTATTTTCAAAATAAAATGATCTAAGGAAGGTTCAAAAAAATGCCTATTTTAGACATACAGTCTGTCTTACAAAATGGTGAGAATTCAAGGGTTGAGTTTAAATCGGTCTCGGTTTCCCCCAAGTCATTATCCGAAGAAATCGTCGCTTTTTTAAATGTACGCGGTGGGGTGATATATATTGGCGTTGAAGATGATGCTACAATAACGGGAATTGATATCCTGAGAAAATCAAAACTTGAGGAGGCTGTTATGAATGTTTGTAGAAACAATATAAAGCCTCCATTTATACCGGATTTTGAAACGATTAAAATAGATGATCAATGGATAGCAAAGGTTCTCATTCCAGAGGGTATTTTTAAACCCTATAGCACTGTTGGGGGAAAATATTTTGTCAGAGTTGGAAGTTCAAAAAGAATTTCATCAAGAGAGGAATTGCTCCGCCTTTTCCAGAATGCAATGATTCTCCATATTGATGACCACCCCATATCAGGATCATCTTCAAGGGATCTGAATCATGAAAAGTTGAAACTCTTTTTTAAAAATGTATATGAACTTGATTATACTGAAATGAATGAAGCAGAAAGGGAGACCCTTCTTTTAAACTCATCTGTTTTAGCACCGTTTGATTCACAGATATGTGCAACCATTGCCGGATTACTCTTTTTTGCAGAATATGATTCACGTTTTCCAGTGCTTCAAAAATTTTTACCCCATACAGGGATTCAGTTTGTTGCCTATGAAACCCCGGATATGGACGCTATTTTGGATCGATTTGAATGCTTTGAAGACTGTCCGACAGCCATTGAATCCATCATCCATAAATTAAGAATTAACTGGAAAATTCCGTCAAAAATCATTGGCCTGATTCGTCAAGAGCAAACGTTTCCTTTAAAAGTATTCAGAGAACTCATCGTTAATGCCGTTGTTCACAGGGATTACAGCATACAATCTAAAATCAATGTAAGAATGTTTCCAGATCGTATCGAAATAATAACACCTGGTAGACTTGCAAATACAGTTACTGTTGAAAAAATGAAAGCCGGTATTTCTGTTCCAAGGAACCCCATTTTAATAAAATTCATGCAGAATTTTAGATATGCTGACCAACTGGGTCGCGGCATCCCCATGATCATGAAAGCACTTGAGGAAATGCCCGGGTTCAATATTATATTAGAAGAAAAAGAGGATCAGTTTTATGCTGTCATTGAGTATCCAGTTGTTTAGGAAAATTGACCAGATTTTTAGGGATTGCTCCTTGTTTTCATTCATACGTTTTTAATCCTTCATTTTAATTTTTTTCGACGGTCAGAATCTCTCTATATTATTTAAGAGACATATGTATCATTTTTTTATTGACCTTTCAGCAATATTTCTATTTTATGGGGTGCAACACAAAAAAGTTGCACTTTACTTAATAAGCTTAGTGCCTTCTTAGCCCTGAAGGGGCGTCAAATACCAGCCCAGGGCAACGCCCTGGGTAAGGAATCAATAAATTTAGCCCTGAAAGGGCGTTACATAATTTTATGAACATTGCAATAT
>PEAL01000590.1 GCA_002753725.1 Deltaproteobacteria bacterium | reverse complement strand
CTAATGGCTAAACACACGAATTGATCCCACAAGTATTGATATGATACCAGCGACACATTCAGAGAACATTCATATTGATAATATCAGTTTTCCATCGCAGATGAATCAAATGGCGATTTGGAAAATCAGCAGCACAAAAGATTTTTCTGTACCCATGCAGTTAAGCTACTTGACATCGGGTATGGATTGGCGGGCTTACTATGCAGCAATATTATCCACCGATGAAAAAACAATGCAACTCAACGGTTATGTTCGGGTGAACAATCATTGTGGAGAAACCTACGACACTGCCAAAATATTTCTTGTGATGGGGTCAGTCAATATGTTGCAATCCATTGACAAGCTTGCACAAAATTCATCGCCTTATGGCCAGCCTGAACAATCTGACAAAAATCTGCATCAAAGAAGGATGAAAAAAAATCGAGCATCCCTGGCTGCTATGCCCATGATGGATACACTGTCACTTGAATCATCTGTGGGGGCATCTCCTAATGATATTCGGGTCGATTCTGTCAGTGAATATGCTGTTTTTGAAATTGAACAAGAAGAGCAATTGCAAAATGGGTGGGGAAAACAGCTTATTTTTTTACAGGATCAATCCATTCCAATTACCAATGTGTATCGTTTTCATCCAGAAAAATATGGCAACCAGGTGGTTCGCCTTGTTCAGTTTTATAATAAACTTCAATCAAAGAAAGGCTCAAAAAAATCTGTGGATAGCTTTCCACTTCCTGGCGGCTTGATCCGGATGTATCGTGATATTTACAAAAAGCAGCATTTCTCATATGAAGGTCAGACTCGTATGGATGATATGCCCGTTGGTAAGGATGTTGAAATCGTGTTAGGGCCTCAGCATCAGGTAAATGTTGAAAAAAAACGAATGAAAATCAGGACCGATCAGTATCAATTCGATGCTGATGGTAATATTTCAGACTGGGATGAATTTTTTCAAGACCGTATTGAATTGAACAATACCCGACCGGTTTCTGTCTTTATTGAAATAATTTGTTCATTTGATTCCGCTGATTTTGCATTGGTTCAAAAAGAATCCTGGCTTACGTTTGAACGAATCAATCAATATTCGGTAAAATTCAGTGCGACACTCTCAAAGCATTCCAGTCAGGGGTTCACTTACGATGTGACCATCCATCGAAAATCACCATCAGTGGTGATGGGGACACGTTCGAGGTATTGATAATCATGAAACGATTCAATACAACAGGCCATTGTGTTAATGGTAAACACTATATAATGCTCGTTTGATATTTCTTGCTTTTTTAAAACCGATCATCAACGGTAAAGGATATGATTTCAAAGAGGTACAGATATCCGAAGAAAAAAGATTAGATATCCTGATTGTTATAGCGGGGCATCAATATGTTGTAGAATTGAAAATCTGGAGAGGTCAGAAAGCACACGAAAAAGGTAAGCAACAGTTATATGAATATCTAAAAATCAAAGCACTGGATAAAGGGTGGTTGATTATTTTTGATTTTACCCAAAAAGGAAGCAAAAAATGGAAAACGGAGAAAACAACTATTTTTGAAAAGAAAATTTTTGCCGTTTGGGTATGATTCATGAGGTCTGAAATAAAGGATACAAGATGCTTAAATATCAAAATACCATCGTCAATTCTGTCTCATGCGCAGGTGTGGGGCTTCATTCTGGACACACTGTCAATTTGACTCTGAAACCAGGACAACCCAACCAGGGAATTATATTTGTTCGAACAGATTTGCCTGGCCAACCAGAAATTTCAGCTATTTTTCAGCGTGTTGTGGATACAAGTCTTGCCACAGTCCTTGGATCAGAAGGCGCAATTGTGTCAACCACTGAACACTTGATGGCAGCCCTTACTGGTTTTGGCATTGATAATATCATTATTGAAATGGACGATTATGAAGTACCGATTATGGATGGTAGTGCAGCAGCTTTTGCCGATTTAATAAACAGCGCAGGAACTCTCCAGCAACAAGACAATGCAAAAGTCTTTTTTGTGATTAAGGAACCACTTGAGGTCAAAGACGGTGATAAGTGGGTTCGACTGGAACCGTATGATGGATTTAAAATATCGTGTACCATTGATTTTCAACATCCTTTAATAGGACATCAGGAATATTCACTGGATATAACACCCGAGCAATTTGCTTCTGATATTGCCCCAGCCAGAACGTTCGGGTTTGTTCACGAACTGGATATGATGAGAAGGTTCGGGCTGGCGAAAGGCGGTTCACTGGATAATGCCATTGTTCTGGATCAGGAAAAAATTCTTAATGAAGGAGGTCTTCGATTTGATGATGAATTTGTTCGCCATAAAATTCTGGATTGCATCGGTGATTTTTCTTTATTGGGCATGCCTGTTTGTGGGCATATCATCATACATAAATCAGGGCATGCGTTTCATCATTTGTTTTTAGAAACTTTTTTTAATCGAAAAGATTGCTGGAAAACCGAAACACTTTAATCTTTTTCAATAAGGTTACTGATGAATAAAAATAAGATACTGCATAAACAAGTACTGATCATTACCTTTTACATAGCCGTTTTATTAACCTTCTTTCCCGGGCCATCCTTTTCAGATGAAGCTCAACTGACAGATATTATCGTAACCAATACGCGAGATGATCTGTTATTATACATGGGCATTGAAGGATGTTTCTCTCATGAGGTGACAAAAGCAATCATGAGCGGCGTACCTGCTACTTTTACAACGTTCATCGGTCTGTATAAAATGCGCCGATTCTGGGTTGATCGTGAGATCTCAGCCATTCAGATTGCTCATACAATCAAGTATGATCCCATGAAAAAAGAGTTCAGTGTATCGCGGTCTTGGGATAAAAACAGTCCATTTACAACACCATCTTTTCCAGAAGCGCAAAAAAAAATGTCCCGAATTGACAATTTAAAAATTACGCCCCTTTCAGATTTAACCAAAGGTGGTTATTATCAAATACGAGGGATTGC
>PEAL01000589.1 GCA_002753725.1 Deltaproteobacteria bacterium | reverse complement strand
AAAATTCGTTCATGGACTCATTCACAAAGAATATCAATTAAACGAAGAATTGGTTGAAAAAGACAATCCTGCTTTATCATTAGCCATAGGCGGATATTATTTTGGGTTAGTCCTTGCGATTGGTGGAACATTAGTTGGCTCGGAACTTGGGTTAATGAATGATTTATTGGATTTACTTATTTATGGTTTATTAGCCATTATTTTGTTGAATATTTCATGGTTTATTTGTGATAAGATCATGTTATATCAATTCCGAATTACCGATGAATTAATTCGAGATCGAAATCAAGGCACAGGCGCGATAGTTTGTGGTATGAATATCGCCTCGGGTTTTGTGATTTATGGGGCGGTATCGGGTGATGGTGGAAATATTTGGACTGCAACTGTATTTTGGGGGATTGGGCAAGTCATGTTAATTCTTGCAGGCGTTGTGTATAGTGTCATTGTTCCTTACTCATTACATCAAGAAATCGAAAAAGATAATGTTGCTGCGGGTGTGAGCTTTGCAGGCGCAATCATTGCGATGGGTATTATCATTGGCTTGGTTGCTGAATGCAACTTCTTTTCATGGTGGAATGATTTACCCCGATATTTAATTATTTCAATCCTTGGCCTGTTGATGTTACCAGGCATTCGTTTTTTAACAGATAAAATATTATTTCCAAGTGTAAACCTAACTGATGAAATCGCAAATCAAGAAGTACCCAATGTTGGAGCGGCATATATTGAAGCGTTTTCATATTTAAGTGCAGCATTATTATTTTACTGGTGCATCTAAGCGTGCATTCACCAAGCAAGAAAAATTTTTGTTGATTTTCCTTTTATGCTTGCTCTTGATTTGATATCTGCCCTATAGGAACAACAAAAAAAATTAGGTTATCTTAAAATCAGTATAATATGAACTTGTTGTAGCATGTGTTACATGATATAGACCTCATGAAAATTAAAAAAAATCAAAACGCATAGAACTGAAACAAAACTATTATGCTATGATTTATTTCATAAATTCAAGATGAAATTTAAACTGATATAGGTTGAAATGATTGATAATTCAGATATAGATAAAGTTTTTAAAGACCAAAAAGCCATTGATCGCATCAGATTTCTTATTCATAGACGATTAGGTATTCATATTAAGGAAGGGAAAGAATCCTTACTGCGTCAACGACTTTGGAAACTCATTTTAAATAACGAGTATCAGGATTTAAATCATCTATGTGATGAAATTGAACGTGCTCAAGATTCGAATATCCTGTTACGTTTAGCGACATTAATTTCAACCAATCATACTTATTTTTTTCGTGAGTCAACGCATTTTGATTTTTTACAAACCACTATTGTACCTAATTTAATCCCTGAAAATGGCAAAATTCGATTTTGGAGTGCTGCAGCATCGAGTGGTGAAGAAGCTTACAGTCTTTGTATGATACTTGCAGAAATAATGGGGATTGATAGATTTTCTCGTGAAGTCGCACTGTTAGGGACAGATATTTCACAAAAAGTATTGGATGCAGCAGAAAAAGGGATTTATACTGTTGAAAATTTTGAAAAAATTCCTTCTATGTATCGAATGAATTATACAGAAGCCGCTGGTCATGAGGGTTTTTTTCAGATAAAACAAGTATTAAGAAATGCATGCTTATTTAGAAGACTGAATTTAAATATGTGTAAATATCCATTCAAACAAAAATTCCATGTGATTTTTTGTAGGAATTTATTTATATATTTTGATCATGACACTCAAGAAGCGATTTGCAACGAGTTTGCAAGGGTTTCTATGCCCGATGCATGGTTATTTATCAGTCAAACAGAAACACTTCGGAATTTAAATGTACCATGGAAATATGTAAACCCAGGCATTTATAGAAAAACATTAAACCCTCATTATGGCAATCAATAATAAAAAAATTCGCGTATTAATCGTTGATGATTCAGCGTTAGTACGAGATATTTTAAAAAAAGGGCTTGCCTCAGATCCTGATATCGAGGTCATTGGTACAGCTTCTGATCCTTATCATGCAAGAGACATTCTTGTTACTGAAAGACCAGATGTCATAACCCTTGATGTTGAAATGCCGCGTATGGATGGTGTCTCATTCTTAAAAAAATATATGCAGGTTATTCCAACACCAACCATCATGGTGAGTTCATTAACTGAGCGAGGAAAGTTAATTACAATCGAGGCGTTGGAATCCGGTGCAGTTGATGTTGTCACAAAACCTAAATCTGGTATTTCAGATAATCTTCCAAGAATGATTGACGAGTTATGCAAAAAAATTAAATCCGCTGCATTAGTTGATGTGACTAGACAATCTAAAAAAATATCCCCCATTCAAGCACCGATTTCAACATATCAAAAACAAGCCTTAGATGAAACAACTGATCAAGTTATTGCCCTTGGTACTTCTACAGGTGGAACAGAAGCCTTGGCTCGCATTTTACCTATTTTCCCTCCAACCACACCAGGAATTGTAGTTGTTCAACATATGCCTGCTGATTTTACACTTTCTCTTGCAAAACGATTAAATACACTTTCCGCAATGGAGGTCCGAGAGGCAAAAGATGGCGATCGGATATTATCCGGTGTTGTTCTGATTGCCCCTGGCGGTGATAATCATATGGAAGTCGAACGATATGGCGGTCAATACCGCGCGAGACTAATTCCAGGAGATCTTATTTCAAATCATAGACCATCAGTGGATGCCCTTTTCCATAGTGTTGGAAGACAGGTTGGCAATAATTCTATTGCTGTTCTGATGACTGGGATGGGAAAAGATGGGGCAGAAGGCCTATTGGCAATTAAAAACGCCGGTGGAAAAACTTTTGTTCAAGATGAAAAAACAAGTGTTGTTTTTGGTATGCCAAAAGCAGGTTGGGATTTAGGTGCAGCAAAAGCAATGATCCCTTTATCTGATATCCCTAAAACAATAGCTTCTATGATTTGATGATGTCCTTCAAATGTAT
>PEAL01000588.1 GCA_002753725.1 Deltaproteobacteria bacterium | reverse complement strand
GAAAATTAAAATGGGGAACTTATTTTCCGAACGTTCCTTACGACCCTTGCATTTAAAAAGTGTTACCAGTTTTTTCCTTTTTTATCATACAAATTTCCCATGGCGTGTTCCCACCGGTTAATTTTTCTTATTGTATTGTTCAAGGCTTCAAGTACATCTTCACGTTCAAAGGGCTTGGATATAAAATCATTCGCACCTGCCTCATAGGCTTTCAATAAATTTTGGGATTGATCGGTTGCAGAAAGAACAATAACCTGAACTATGGGAAATTTTTCACGAATATTCTTGAGAAGTGTGATGCCATCCATTTTAGGCATATGAATATCCGTGATAACAATCAATCCATATTCATGTTTCATAATTTCTAATGCTTCAACACCAGAATGGGCCGACAGTATTTCCCAATCATTCAGCATTGCTTTTAGTAAAGCATGGGCTGTTATGTCATCATCAACAAAAAGAATGCGTTTCATACTCGTTCCTTTCACAAAATTAGGTTTTGAAATGTAATCAATCAAAGACTATGGAAATATTTTGAGTGTAATCAAAATTGCCGGAGTAAAAGTTCATTCTTTTTTTCACCGGCAATTTTGGTTACACTTCAACCGTTTCTTTCTCAAGAATTTTATTAGACATGATCAATGTTGCTGCACGTTTATCTGACTTGAAAATTTTAGCACAATATTTTAATTGATCAAATTGATCAAGAAATTATTTATTTTTTGAGCTTAACCATCAAGGACTTAAAAATTATTCAAAATAGTGTTTGACAAGATCCCCTGTAACCTCATAAAATAGTCTCCTAATATTCCATTAATACTATAAAACACCGAATAATAACTGTGCCATTTGATAAAAATGGGCGTATTCATGAAAAAGAGGCAAGGGGATGCAGAATAAATTTAAAAATAAAATAAACATGTTAACTAAGATTGCTGTTAAGAGTCTGGCTGAAGGGAAATACGATTCAGCGATTACGATACTAACAAAAGTCATTGAGTTCCGGCCAAATGATCCAAGCTTATTTTATAACCGCGGATTGGCTTACTATGGAAAAAAAGATTATGCGCGGGCCATTGAAGACTATTCCCGGACGATCCGCATGAAACCCAAGTTTGAAAAAGCATACAACAATCGAGGTCTGGTGTATTTTGAACAGGGCAATTATGACTGGGCCATTGAGGACTATCATAAAGCCCTGAAAATTGATGCGAATTTTGATAAAGCCTATTACAATCTGGGTGTTGCGTATTATGTGAAAGGGGACAATAAAAATACCCTTACCTATTTTGCAAAAGCCATTCAACTAAATCCCAATTATGACAAGGCCCATTATAATCTTGGAGTCGCTTACCTGGAAAAAGGCGATCATCTCACAGCAATTCGTCATTACAGTCGAGCCATTGCCTGTAATAAAAGCAATGAACACGCTTTTTTTAATCGAGGCATTGCCTATTCCACCATTGGAAAAGTAAAAGAAGCTTATCAAGATTATTCTGAAGCCATAAAAATAAATGATACCTATTATAAAGCATACAATAACCGGGGAATTATTTTAGCAAAAGCCGGACAAACACAACTGGCACATGTTGATTTTTCAAAAGCCATTGTCTGCAAAGAAAAAGATGAAAAAGCCTTTTACAACAGAGGCTATGTCAATAAAAAAAGAAATTTATTGGATGATGCTTTTCGGGATTTTTGTGAGGCAATGAAGTTGAATTCCAAGAGTGTCAGTGTCAAACATGCATTTCAAAATTTTACACAAATGAGTCTCAGTTCTGATCCGCCCCGGCTGCATGTTGGACTGATGTATCAATATCAGGGTGAAAACAAGAAAGATCTGTTGAAATTATCCAAAAAGGTTAAATTAAGCGGTGATGAAACCTATGTGATCTATAATCGGGGCCTGGTCTATTATTGTCATAATGAAAATAAGGAAGCGGTGGCTTCATTTTCAAAAGTACTTGAAAAAAATCCAAAAGATGACAGAACCTATAATAACCGTGGAACGGCATATTTTAATTCAGATGAGATGCCTGAAGCGTTTCAGGATTTTACAACGGCCATTCAGCTCAATCCACAAAACATTAAAGCCTATTTTAATCGAGGCTTGTTATTATGCCAGAAAGGCAAATTAAAAGAAGCTCTTATGGATTATATGACCGCCTTGAACCTGGAACCTAAAAGTCCAGTATTACATTTTAATATTGGATTGACACATTATTATATGGGCAATATTGATGAATCCATTCAATTTTTTACAAAAACCATTCGTTTAAAGCCATCGGATGACGCAGCATATAACAATCGAGGTGTCGCTTATTTCAATATGGGCGAGTTGGATCAATCCCTTCGAAATTATGAAAAAGCCATTTCACTGAATCCCAAAATAGCCAAGCCTTTTTATAATCGCGGTCTTGTTTATGCCAAAAATGGAAATGTCAGCCAATCGGTCAATGATTTTTTGATGGCAATGAAATTTCCAAAAGGAATAGAAACATTTAATATGGGGGTTGTTTATGGATTTCGACGGAAAAAAAGTTAAATTCTTTCCAGGCACGATGGGATAATTCTTTTTCACAATGGAAAACTTGAAATATATCATTGAAAGTCTTTTGTTTGTATCTGACATGCCGATCATGCTGAAACAGATTCATTATATCATGCCAGATGTCAAGATGTCGGACATCCGAAAAGCGGTTGAAGAATTAACGCATGAATATAATGAGCGTGAAGGCAGTTTTTATTTAAGCAATGTTGCCGGAGGCATTCAACTTCGTACCCGATCGGTGTATAAAGAATGGATCAAACGATTCATCCGGTCTCGTCCCATCCGACTCAGCCGGGCAGCACTCGAAGCCCTTGCCATTGTTGCCTATAAACAACCGGTGACACGCGCTGAAGTTGATAAAATTCGTGGTGTAGACTCTGGTGCGATTATGCGGTCTCTGGTATTCTACCAGA
>PEAL01000587.1 GCA_002753725.1 Deltaproteobacteria bacterium | reverse complement strand
GAAAATCAAGATCGCTTGTGCACTCAAGGAAAATTATCTGCTGGAGAAATTTTACTACAACAACCAATGGATATACAGGAAATCAAATCACGCTGTTCAAGTGCAATAGAAAACAAAGAAATATACGAGAAATTTCAGCAAAGTGGATATCAATATGGCAAGACATTTCAACCCATCAATAAATTGTATATGGGAGAAAATGAATCACTTTCGCATTTAATATTACCGGATGAAGCAAAATCAAATTTTAATCAATATCTGCTTCATCCTTCATTGATGGATGGCGCATTGCAAACCATTGCAGGCATTTTAAATTTAAAAATATCTGATGATATTTTTATGCCATTTTCAATCGGAAAAGTAATTTACTACCAATCAATTCCGGTCTCTTGCTTTGCGTATGCATCCATGAAAGATTATTCAAAAACAAGAACTTTTGATATTACAATCATTGATCAATCAGGCAATGTTTGTGTAAAAATCATTGATTTTACATTAAGACCCATTCCAAAACAAGAACAGCATGAAATGATAAACTTTCAACCTGACTCGCAGAAAAAAAGCATGGACCTGATTGAAAATAACTCAATGCCTCATTCATTGATCACGAGTATTAAGCAACCCAAAACCTTCATTAACAACATGGCAGATGTTGATGAAAAAGCAGATAATAAATGGTTAAATGAAAAATCACAGGAATTACTTAAGCAAATATTGTCTGATGAAACCCATATACCTCAATCCAAAATAGATATCATAGCACCTCTTGAAAAATATGGCATAGACTCTGTCATGGTTATCAAGTTAAGCAATCATCTGGAAAAAATATTTGGCCCTTTATCTAAAACATTATTTTTTGAATACCAGACACTGGCGGAGCTAAACGATTATTTTGTTTCTAACTACTCTGATGTATTGCACAACAAGTATAAACCCAAAAAAATGATGACGATAGATAATGAAGAGCTTGCTATCCCAAAAGAAAGTAGCCATCTTACAACAACGAGTAGATTCATGTCTATGCCAAGCAAACGAACAATATCATATGATAGACATCAGGACATTGCTATTATTGGCATCGCCGGTCGTTACCCAATGGCGGACGACCTTTCATCTTTCTGGAATATTCTTCAAACAGGCAAAAATTGTATAACTGAAATACCTGCCAATCGATTTGATCTCAGAGGTTTATTCAATCCCGACAGAACAAAAACAGGAAATACATATTCCAAATGGGGCGGATTTATTAATGATGTTGATAAGTTTGATGCACTGTTTTTTAATATATCACCACGAGAGGCAGAAATTGTTGATCCTCAGGAAAGGCTGTTTTTAGAAACAGTCTGGCATACCTTCGAAAACGCAGGGTATTCAAAAACATCTGTTGGGGGCAAAAAAATTGGTGTTTATGTTGGTGTTATGTATGGAGAATACCAATTTTTAGGAGTGGAATCAGCACTTGGGGGAATTGTGCAGCCAACTTTTTCATCATATGCATCCATTGCCAATCGCGTATCTTATTTTTTTAATTTAAATGGTCCCAGCATAGCACTTGATACAATGTGTTCATCATCATTAACATCCATTCATCTGGCATGTGAAAGTTTGAAAAATGGTGAAATTGAAATGGGCATTGCTGGCGGTGTAAATTTGTCCATACATTTAAATAAGTATATTTCGTTGAGCTATGGACAATTTTTATCAACAGATGGTTTATGTAAAAGCTTTGGGCCAGGTGGTGATGGTTATGTTCCTGGTGAAGGTGTTGGAGCAGTATTGTTAAAACCACTAAAAACAGCCATTGCAGATGGTGATAACATCTATGCAGTCATTAAAGGCAGCGCCCTTAATCATGGTGGAAAAACAAATGGTTATTCTGTGCCCAACCCAAATGCACAGGCAAATGTTATATCTGACGCATTAAAAAAATCAGATATCAATCCCAGAACAATTAATTACCTCGAAGCGCATGGAACAGGAACAGCATTGGGTGATCCAATAGAAATAACTGGTTTGATTAAAGCATATCAGGAATATACAACTGATAGGCAGTTTTGTGCCATTGGATCCGTTAAATCCAACATAGGCCATCTTGAATCAGCAGCAGGAATCGCAGCAGTAAGCAAAGTTATTTTACAAATGCAGCATAAAAAATTGGTGCCTTCATTGCACTCAGAAGAATTAAATCAAAATATCAACTTTGCAGATTCACCATTTGTTGTTCAGCAAAAACTTCAGGACTGGAAACCAGTTGTGATTGAAGAAAATGGAAACGAAAAAATTTATCCATTACGAGCCGGTATCAGTTCATTTGGAGCAGGCGGTGCTAACGCGCATATTATTCTTGAAGCTTTTGAACATGAAGTAATGCTCACTCATCAATCAACTTCTCCGCAGTTGATTGTGCTTTCTGCAAAGAATGTTGACAGACTTAAAAGCTATTGTTTGCTTATGGCTGATTATCTGAAAAAGAATTCCCTTAACTTAGCAGATGTTGCATACACCCTTCAAATTGGACGCGAAGCTATGAATGAACGATTGGCAATTGTCGTTTCAACAATTGAAGATATCCCTGAATTATTAAGACAGTATCATAAAAATCAACTCAATAGCGACATTGCTTTTACTGGAAATATAAAAAACAAACAATCTGAGTTAATTATCGATGAAGAAGATGGCAAGCAATTTATTCAAAATTTGATTCAAAAAAGAAAGCTAAGTAAAATAGGAATGTTTTGGGTGTCGGGCATTGATATCGACTGGCAACTTCTTTACGATACGCTCCCAAAACGTATTGAATTGCCAACTTATCCTTTTAAGAAAGATCGCTACTGGATTTCAGAAAATAAGACGCTGACACAAAATCAAGTCATCATGAAAGAATCTCAAAAAGAAATAAAGCGAGATATTAACACCTTAATCCTTAAACCTGTATGGAAAGAAAAAGCCTGTGATAGCACGACTGAT
>PEAL01000586.1 GCA_002753725.1 Deltaproteobacteria bacterium | reverse complement strand
GATACCCGACAACCCGATCGAATTGGAAAATTTTCAGAAATTATCAACCAACCCGGATTGGATATTCATATTTACGACCATCATCCAAAAAGAAATGGCGACATTGTTGGTAATTTTGAAATAACAAAAGAAACCGGCGCAACTGTAACCATTATGACGCAGATTTTAAAAGAAAAAAATATTCAACTGACATCTGAGGAAGCCACTGTGTTATGTCTTGGAATTTATGAAGATACAGGATCATTTAACTTTCCATCCACAAGAGTTGCGGACTTTGAAGCGGCGGCGTACCTTTTATCTGCCGGGGCAAATTTAAATACGATTTCTAATATGATTTCAAGGGAAATTACACCGCAACAGGTGGGGTGTCTCAATGATATGATCTCAAGCGCAGTTCGTCATAATATTAATGGCATAGATGTACTTATCACAACTGTTTCAACCGATGATTATGTGAGTGACTTTGCCCTTGTTGTTCATAAATTAATGAAAATGGAATCACCGAATGCCATGTTTGCCTTAGCGCGTATGGGACCTCGGATTTATTTAATTGCCAGAAGCAGAGTGAACGAAGTCGATGTAGGCGCTATCGTCCGGATATTTGGCGGTGGCGGTCATACATATGCAGCATCTGCTACCATTAAAGATAAAACCATGGTTCAAGTTCATACACAACTCCTTGAACTTCTTTATGCAAAAATCAATTCCAGACAAGCTCGCTCATTAATGAGTTCTCCTGCCATCCAAACCAGTCCGGATACTACAATTGAAGAAGCTAAAAATATTCTTCAAAAATATAATATTAATGCCTTGCTCATTACCTCTTGCAGTAGTGAACAACACTGCCTTGAGGGCTTAATATCCAGACAAATTATTGAAAGAGCGTTGTATCATAATCTTCACCATATTCCAGTAAAAGAGTATATGACAAGTGAACTTGAAGTTGTAGCGCCAGATGCTGATATGATTGACATTCAGGAAAAAATTATTGGAAATAAACAACGCGTGCTGCCAGTTGTGGATAATCATATGATTGTAGGTGTCATAACTCGATCTGATATTCTGAATGCAATGCTCAGTCACTCACAACGCATACCTGAAAATCCACCCGATAAATGGCAAACAATTGTACATGCAAGAACGCGTCGTGTGTTGCACTTAATCAGAGAACGTCTGCCTGAACGTTTTTTGAGTATTTTAAAACAAATCGGTGAAGTCGCAGACCAAATTGGATGTGATGCCTATGTTGTGGGTGGGTTTGTTCGAGATTTATTACTTGATCGAAAAAATGAAGATATTGACATTGTTATTGAAGGCGATGGCATTGCATTTGCCAAAAAATATGCAAGACTTGTTAATGCGCGCATTCATACCCATGAAAAATTTGGAACAGCGGTCATCATTTTTAAAGATAGCTTTAAAATAGATATCGCATCTGCTCGAACTGAATATTATGAATCACCAGCAGCACTTCCAACTGTTGAAAGAAGCTCCATTAAACTGGATTTGTATCGAAGAGATTTTACAATTAATACGTTGGTCATTCAATTAAATGCCAATCAATTTGGTACATTGGTTGATTTTTTTAGTGCCTATCAGGATTTAAAAGAAAAATCTATTCGTGTGCTTCATAATCTAAGTTTTGTAGAGGATCCCACACGCGTATTTAGAGCAATCCGCTTTGAACAACGATTTGATTTCATAATTGGTAAATTAACAGCCAGCCTGATTACTAATGCTGTTAAAATGAACTTTTTTCAAAATTTGGGGGGAAGACGATTTTTTGCCGAACTTAAGCTTATTTTAGAAGAAGAACATCCTATTCCTGCCATTTTGCGCATGCATGAGTTTAATTTATATCCGCTGATTCATCAAGCGTTAACCATCGATCCTAAACTGACCACTCTTTTTCATAACGTTAAAAAAGTGATGGATTGGCATGACTTATTATTTGTTGACACACCAGTGATGAAATGGGCTGTATATTTTTTAACCTTAATTTATTCTCAGCCTAAAGAAATTATAATGGAAATTTGCAGCAAATTGGAGCTTCCACAAAAATTTGAACGTATTTTTTGTGAGGACAAACTACAAGCTGATAAAACACTTCAATGGTTAGTGAATCATAATCGCGAAATTAAAAATCATGTTTTATATCAACACCTTCACTGTTATAAAACAGAATTAATTCTTTACATGATGACCACTGCCCCTCATGAAGAATGTAAACGTTTAATTTCACATTACTACACGCAGTTAAGATCAATGAAAATACTTTTAAAAGGAAAAGATCTGCTTGACATGAATATTTCACCAGGGCCTATCTTTACTCAGATTTTAAGTTCATTATTAAATGCTCGATTAGATAACCAGGTTAAAACAAAAGCAGATGAATTTGAATTTGTTAAACAGTATTTAAAAGATCAAAATAATTAATCTTATGACTGTCATTTATATAAAAAATAATCCACGGCATCAAGTCATTGATCATTGTAAAGGTGTATTGACTTCACTATATACACTATTGATGAGTATGTTGATTTGCGGCAATGGCTTGACATTAGAACCAACGATTCAATCCAATCCAACACAAATGACCCAAAATCAATGTGTTGAAACCTATTTTGCCAATGGAAGCATATCAGAGGAATATATCATTTCGCCATTTAATATCATTGCCTCACCCCAGGGTGTTCTTGCCTATCCAAGTAATATAGTCAGTGGATATTCCCTTATAATCATTTGTCCAGAAGACATGCCCTCAGATCAATTTGCAGAAAATCTTTCCCATGGCTGTGTGATTTGTTTTTATTATGGCGGCACACAAGATGGAATAGAAAAAAAATACTTTAAAATCCGATCTTTTTTTGAGAATGCCAATATGAAACAATTTATATCGCGTTTGTGGATTATTCGTGTTTCCCCAATGAATCAACCTCAAGAGCGGTTTGCACTTATATTAGATCCA
>PEAL01000585.1 GCA_002753725.1 Deltaproteobacteria bacterium | reverse complement strand
AGACCTTATTTTTTACATGTTTCAAGCTTGAAAAAATTTTTTAGACCGTATTTTTTTTAAATTTTTTTTGATGCGCTTTAATTTCTTTTTCAGCAAGCTGTCTGATTTTATAAGCATTATCACGTAAGAGGCCATAAACAATACCGCATCCTTTATCCTCTCTGTACTTGTCACCATGATCTGCTATTTCCAGCATTTCATGGCACATTTGAATCACTTTTCTCAGCGTACTATTGATGGGGTTAGCTGGCATGATTTCTTTCCTTTTTTTTGAGACATCATTTGTAAAAGCAGTTTGCGTGCCAAAGGAAAGATAAAATTATTATTTAATAATATTAAATATATAGAATGCCACCGCCTTTTTTTGATGTGAAGAGTGTCTCATAATATTTGAATGAAAAACAAAGAGAAATTTATTGCAATATTCTGAAAATATTATTTTATTGTAATTTCAATCTGCGTTTTGTGTCTCAAAATTTTATTTTGAGATTATTTTGAGACATAAGACAAATGGAAGGTTTGTGAAACCCCATTCTTCGCTCTGTTCAAGCACATCATTTCATGATATAGTCTTTTCATAAACATCGTAACTATTTTGAATATTTAGAAAGATAGTATCATGGCCTTTCAAATATTGATTGTTGAAGACAGTCCTACGCAGGCGTTAAAGCTGGAATTTCTTTTAAATGAAAATCGTTACTTGACTCATGTTGCGAAAAATGGTCAAGACGGTTTTGACGTTGCCAGAAAAAGAAAGCCTGATTTGATTATCAGTGATGTCACCATGCCTGTTATGAATGGCTTTGAAATGTGCCGATGTATCAAAGATGATGCCCGGATCAACCATATCCCTGTTCTATTGTTGACAGATCTTCATAATCCTGAAGATATCATTGATGGTTTGAATGCAAAAGCAGATGCCTATGTGACCAAACCATATAAAGAATCATTCCTTTTATCCAAAGTCGCATCCTTATTGTCAAATGTGTACACTCCCGAACGTTCCGGCGATGCAAAAGATGAGACACCTCTTGAGATTGTATTTTCTGGAAAAACCTATACTCTGACTGCTGATCGCAGCCAGATATTGAATTTATTGATGAGTACTTATGAAAACTCGTTAATTCAAAATACCGATCTGAAAAACAAACAAATTGAACTGAATTTATTGAATGACGAGTTGAAAAGAAATAACAGTGCGCTAACCGCATCGGAAGATCGATTTCGATCATTGGTGCTGACCATACCGGATATTGTTTATCGTATTGATGCCAACGGATATTTTACCTTTATCAATAATGCCATTCGACGCCTGGGCTATGAAAAAGAAGATCTGATCGGGAAGCATTTTAGTGAAATCATTTATCCGGCTGATGTCGATTCTGTCAGTCGTGAAAAAGTACTGTCAAAAATTCCCAAAAATGTCCGCCGGCCTCCCCCAAAACTGTTTGATGAACGACGTTCTGGTAATCGCATTACCACCGGACTGGAAGTCCGATTGCGATCCAAATCCGGTGAACTGTCCAACAGAAGTGAAATTGAATCGCTGACCGATGAATTAATTTTTGTTGAAGTCAATAGTGCTGGCGTGTCAGGGATTAATGTCCTTTCCGAAGAAAAAGAATATGTTGGAACTGTTGGTGTGATCAGAGATATTTCTGAGCGAAAAAAAGCAGCAGAAGCCCTTGAACGCGAAAGATTGTTTCTTCAAACGGTTGTGGATTCTGTACCATTGCCTGTTTTTTTTAAAACGGTACAGGGGGAGTATCAACTGACCAACATCGCTTTTTGTGATTTTTTTGAAAAAAAATCATCCAGTATCATTGGTTACAGCCTGTTTGATTTTTTACCCATTCAAGTGGCAGAGGCTTTTCATTTTAAAGAACAGCTTTTCTTAAACAATGATGATTACAGACAAATTTATGAAACAGAACTATCAACAAACAATGGGTCTATAAAAAATGTGGTCTGCCATACAGCAAAATTTTTTAATCCAGATCATTCATTTCAGGGCTTGATTGGTGTCATTGTCGATGTCACGGATCAGAAAAAAATTGAGTTCGAGCTTCAAAAATCTCGCATTGCAGCCGAACAACTGGCCAAACGCGCCGATGAAGCCAATCGCTTAAAAAGCGATTTTTTAGCCAATATGTCTCACGAAATTCGAACCCCCATGAATGCGATCATGGGCTTAAATGCACTGGCCTTAAAAACCCAATTAACAAACCGTCAAAAAGATTATATGGTCAAAATTGGCCAATCGGCACAATCGCTGTTGGGCATCTTAAATGATATTCTGGATTTTTCAAAAATTGAAGCCCACAAGCTGGATTTGGAATCTGTCCCCTTCCATCTGTCCGATGTTTTAGATAATCTGACCAATATGTTTTGTATCAAACAGGATGAAAAAAAGATTGAAATCATTTTTTCAGTCGATTGCGATGTCCCAGAACAGCTTGTTGGTGATCCCCTTCGTTTGGGGCAGGTGTTAATTAATCTTGTAAATAATGCAATCAAGTTTACAGATGCTGGAGAAATTATTATTTCTGTTGCCATAGAATCAAAGACATCCAGTCATGTCAAACTTTCCTTTTCTGTTCAAGATACAGGTATTGGGATGACAGAAGACCAACAAAATCGTCTGTTTCAGCCTTTTTCTCAGGCAGATACCTCCACAACCCGAAAATATGGTGGTACAGGACTGGGACTGACCATCAGTAAGCGTCTGGTGGAAATGATGAACGGAAAAACACATGTGGAAAGTGTCTATGGAAAAGGCAGCACCTTTTCTTTTACGGGAAAATTTCAATTGAGCAATGAAATGGAAACGTATCTGCTGACATCTGACATTACCAAAGAAAAACACGCGATGGTTGTTGATGACAATGAGACCTGTCGGAATGTGTTATTCTATTTGTTGACGCATGCAAAGATGACTGTTGAATTTTTTTCAAGTGGTCTGGAATGCATTGAA
>PEAL01000584.1 GCA_002753725.1 Deltaproteobacteria bacterium | reverse complement strand
GTAAAAATTTACATATATTCTCTAAATATATTCTTTAAAATTTTGAATTTGAATGCATACAGATGTGCAATTTCGAACATTATTTAATTTAAATCTGAAAGGTAAATTATGCCAATATTAAATCCTCCAAAAGAAGCTTGTAGAGTTGTAATCCCTAATCCGCCCTTTGAATTATTAAACAATTTGAAGCGATCAATATGTATGTTAAAGAAAGTTCTGTATAGAGTTGCGAGAAATAATTATTATCAATATCCTGATATTTTTTTTGAAATAGAGGAAACCCTTGACAGTATTTCAACGTGGATTAATGACTATAAAAATTTTGCTGTGCTTCATAATTTTAGCATTATGTTGGGAATTTTAATCCAAAAATTATCTGATGTCATATCTCAACTTATCCATATCTGTAAACCTGCTAACGGTAAAAAAAGGGTAAGCAAGGAAAAACAAGTTAGAGCTTTTCGGAAATCGATAGATCTAATTTTGGAGAATATTGCGGAATTTTTGGAAAAACTGAAAATAAATTCAACTGATATAAGTATTGAACTTGAAAAATGGATCAAAGACGAATTTAAAATTTTTAGTTCAAAAGTTCATGAAATTTGTAAAAAAGTATCAATTTCAAAAAGAGGTGAAAAAACCTATGTTTTTCCGTGTGCTGATAGAGAGACATACATGTTACTTGTTAATGACAGAAAGCGATTTCGCATTGAAGTTGTTGATCAACTCAAGAAGCTGCATCTATCAAATTGTTTGAAAAATTCAGTTCGTCAGAAGACAATGTTTTTTGGGCGTTTTCTACCATTTTATTTGTCTCAACAACAATCCATCTCAATTTATAGGAATCAGGGAGTAAAGCACGTGCAATAAAGTAATGAAGACCAGCCCCGCCACCAAAATCAATAACATTGATTTCTTGCGATTCAAAACATGTAAGAAGTGAACAAAGGCTATATGCACTGGTTGCATTAAGATTGAACCCTTTTTGAGAGAGCGTATCCCTATACAATTTTGTTTTTTTTATGATAACATTTGGGGACTGTCGAATTAAAATCCACCTTATTTCATTTTTAATTTGAGACCTTTATTTCAAGATAAATGAGTAAATTAGACTAATATGTCAAATTGCTATAAAGTGGATTTTAATTCGACAGTCCCCATTTATATATTCGATATTATTGAAAGAATGTTTTGTACAGTTAGAGAGCGCATCTTCATATGTTTCATATTTTTTGCGTTTTGTGCCGACAAAATTACGCGCAAAGGTAACTGCAATTGGTGGGAAAAAAGCTTGAAGATCCATGTATGTTGTCCTCATCAATCATTAAGTCAATATAAATAACTAAAAAATATTAATTATAAATCAATGTTCAACTCTTTTAGTATCTCTTTGAGTCCCAAATCTAAAGATTTGGGACTCAAATCTAAAATGGGGAACTTATTTTTCCTTAGCCTCAACGCTAAAAAATCATCGTTGAAAAATAATCACTGATTGTCTCTGCCCGTCGAATCAGCTCGATGGAATGATCTGTTTTAAGCATCAGTTCAGCAGAGCGAAGTTTACCATTATAGTTAAACCCCATTGCGTAACCATGCGCACCGGCATCATGGATGACAACGATATCACCGGGTTCGATTTCAGGAAGGTTTCGGTCGATGGCAAATTTATCATTATTTTCACATAGGGATCCTGTCACATCAACAACTTTTACAGGGGGTTCCATTTCTTTTCCTAAAATGGTTATATGATGGTAAGCACCGTATAAAGCGGGCCGCATTAAATTAGCCATGCAAGCATCAAGTCCTACATATGTTTTGTAGGTTTCTTTAATATGCAATACTGTACTGATCAAATACCCATGTGGGCCGGTAATCATTCGTCCACATTCAAAAAAGATTTTTAAGGGGTGAAGGCTATTTTTTCGAATATACGTATCATATTTTTGTTGAATAAGTTTGCTTAATCGTTGGATATCAACGGCTTTTTGATCTGGGAGATAAGGAATACCAATGCCGCCGCCCATATTGACAAATTCAAGTTTGATATCAAGTTTAACATAAATTTCAACAGCAAGCTCAAACAGCATCGTTGCGGTTTCTACAAAAAAGTTCACATCCAGTTCATTGGATGCTACCATTGTGTGAAGTCCAAATCGTTTTATCCCTTGATTTTTCAAACGGGCATACCCATCCAATAATTGTTCGCGAGTAAATCCGTATTTAGCTTCCTCTGGATGACCAATAATGGCATTGCCTTGTCTCAATGGCCCTGGATTATAACGAAAACATACGAGTTCAGGCAGACCAATGTGTTTGTCAATGTAATCAATATGTTTGATATCATCCAGGTTGATGATTCCGCCCAAATTTTTGGCTTTTTGAAATTCTTCGAAAGGGGTATCATTGGATGAAAACATGATATTCTCACCAATAATCCCAATACGTTCAGATAAAACCAGTTCAGCCAGAGAACTGCAATCTGTTCCGCAACCTTCCTCGGCCAGACTGTGAATAATTTTTGGGGTTGGTGTGGCTTTTACAGCAAAATATTCCTTAAACCCTTGATTCCACGAAAAGGCATCAATCAGTTCTCGCGCTGCTGATTTAATCCCTTTTTCATCATAAAGATGAAAAGGTGTGGGGTAAGCGGTTATGATTTCTTTAATCGTTTTTTGATCAAAGGGTAATTTTCTGGTCATTGAGGTTCTCCTTTAAAATCATCCTTTCAATAGGGATTGATCGCTCTTTATTTTTACATCAGAATAAAATAATCATACGTCTATATTCAAGTCTTTTAACTTTGCCATTAATGCGTGCATTGCAGCTTCAGCTTTTTCAGCACGTTGTCTTTCCTGTTCAGCTCGTTGTCTTTCCTGTTCAGCTCGTTCTTTTTCCTTTTTTGAATATCGTTTTTCATTACTTAGCAACTGCTCTGCCATATTCGCACGTTTTTTTTCTTGCTCAGCGCGCTCTTTTTCTCTTTTTGAATATTGT
>PEAL01000583.1 GCA_002753725.1 Deltaproteobacteria bacterium | reverse complement strand
CAGGTGATGTCTTACTCAAAACGTTGGGGCGCCCAAGATCCAGTTTAATTCGAATGGGCGCTACACTGGTCACAGCTGTGTGGGATGCTGGATATTCTGGAAGAAGCGAGGCTTTGCTAACAGTCCATCTTTCTGAGGGGATTTGTATCTTTGAAAACGCACGACTTCTTCAGCTTGTTTTTTTTCAATTGACCGGAAAAACACAAGGATATAATGGTATTTACATGCGTGAAAATATGTTTGAATAAAAATAGTTAACAACTAATATGAATAATATTACAGGTTGTTGTTAGAAAAATATTTTGGCAACTCCGGAAGAATAAGACATCAATAAATTGATGGTATTGCTAAACTTTTTTCTATTCCTCTATAAATTTAAAATTCAAATGGGTGATGTCATGATTGATTTAAAATATTTATGGAACAGGCAAGTGATAACGTTTTTTTTCATAAATATGATTATTTTCTGGATAATGATTTCAGGATGTACGACCCATCATAATGGGCGGACAATGCAACATATCAATCCTCATTTGTTCACATCTAAAAAGCCATCTTTAAATATTACCCAAAAACACTATAATATTTTTGATTCCAATGGACAACGTGCAACTCTTGAAACCATCATTGATACTATTGACCATGCTGATGTTGTTTTTTTAGGAGAAATGCATAATGATCCAGTTGCACATTATCTTCAACAATATATTTTTGAAAAAATTTTTGAACGCTATTTTCGTCATGCAAATTCATCAAAAAGGCGTCAGATAGTTTTATCTCTAGAAATGTTTGAACGGGATGTCCAAATGATATTAGATGAATATTTGTTTGATATTATTGATGAGCAACATTTTTTAACGTGCTCACGGCCCTGGAACAATTATCTGTCTGACTATCATCCATTGGTGAAATTTTCAAAAAAAAACAATATCAGAGTAATTGCTGCAAATGCCCCCCGTCGATATGTCCATCGTGTGGCTCAATATGGACAGCAAGCACTGAACGATCTTTCGGCCACAGCAAAAACATGGATTGCAGCATTACCTTATCAAAATCCATCTGATCGACTAAAAAAACGATTTAACGATTTTCAACAAAAAGTTTCAGCCATAACACCGGTTCATGATAAAGATTTATTAAAACAATCTCATTTTTTGGATGCTCAGAACCTGTGGGATGCCACAATGGCCTATAGTTTAAAAGAAGAATTGACCAATACGCCAAAATCTTTAATTCTTCATTTGAATGGTTATTTCCATTCACAGTCAGGGTTAGGGACACCTGAGCATTTAGCACATTATCGGCCAGGCGTACGAATGCTCACCATTACGATTGTTCAAGCAATTGATTTTCCAAAATTTGATCCATCTTTGAAAGCTTCTGGCGATTTTATTGTGATCACTGATCCTAAGATACGATAAGCTTTCTACCTCCACATTATAGAACGAATTAAACGAGCAGCTTTGATGCTACAAGCTCAGGATAAAGAACTCATGACATATAAAACGTTTCAAGACACGCTATCACACGTAGAAATGCCCGGGCGCTACATTGGTGCTGAAGCAAATACAATCAAAAAAAATCATCAACAAACAGAGTGCTGTATTGCATTGGTTTTTCCGGACATGTATGAAATTGGTTCCTCACATATGGGCATTCAGGTGCTTTATCATATCATCAATCAACACGCTAACGCCCTTGCAGAACGTGTGTTTTCCCCTGCAACAGATATGTCTCAAATTTTAAAGACCAATGCCATTTCCCTGGCAAGCCTGGAAACCCGAACCCCTCTTCGACAGTTTGATATCATTGGTTTCAGCCTGCTCTATGAATTGAACTATACAAATATTTTGAGTATATTGGATTTAAGCGGCATTCCATTTATTGCATCAGATCGAGATGACACTTTTCCACTGATTATTGCCGGCGGTCCTTGCACCTGCAATCCTGAGCCTGTATCAGACTTTTTTGATGCTCTGGTCATTGGTGATGGTGAAAAGGTCATTGTTGAAATGATCGACCGATGGATTGATCATAATAAAAATAATCGAAAAGCTGTGCTGAAAGCCTGGTCGGAAATAGAAGGAGTATACGTTCCCAGTTTGTATGAATATCATCAAGTCGGTGAAGTTGCCGGTAGAAGAGTTCCTTTAGATCATTCCACTCGGTGCGTTCAACGGGCGATTGTCTCTGACTTGGATATCTCGCCTTTTCCTGATCATCCCGTCGTAGCCATTGGTAAGCCTGTTCATGATCGTTATAGCCTGGAGATTGCCAGAGGATGTACGCGGGGCTGTCGTTTTTGTCAGGCAGGGATGATTTATCGACCGGTACGGGAACGTTCCGTTGATACCCTTTTGAAATTAGCAACATCAGCCCTGCCATCAACAGGGTATGATGAAATATCACTGCTATCATTAAGCTCAGGAGACTACTCTCAAATTGATCCTCTGATGACCGGCATCATGGCATATTGCCAGAATGAACACATTGCTGTATCGCTTCCATCTCTGAGAGCAGGAACGCTCACTCCAGGACTGATGACAGCCATTAAAAAAGTACGAAAAACCGGATTTACGATTGCCCCGGAGGCAGCTAGCGAGCGATTAAGAAAAGTCATTAATAAAAATATTACAGAAACAGATATCATTAACACCGTTTCCAAGGCTTTTGAAATGGGATGGCAATTGATTAAGCTCTATTTTATGATTGGCCTGCCCACAGAAACAGAAGACGATATTGAAGAAATGATCGAGCTGGTGAAACGACTGCGCACAATTGTTAAAACATATTCCAAACGCTCTCATATAAACGTAAGCATATCCACCTTCATTCCCAAGCCCCATACCCCGTTTCAATGGTGTGAACAGATATCGTTGGAAAAGTCCAAAAGAATAATCCACTATCTTAAAGAGCAGCTTGATATAAAAGGTGTTCGGTTTAAATGGCAAGATCCAGGCGTCAGTTACATGGAAGGCATATGGTCTCGCGGGGATCG
>PEAL01000582.1 GCA_002753725.1 Deltaproteobacteria bacterium | reverse complement strand
TTCCATTAACTGGCCTTTATGGGAACATGGCGGGATGTCAGTGGATGCGGAATCCAAAAAACGATTGACTGCGTTAGGTCTGCTTCCCATTCAAGAAAAACAAGGAGTGGATATTTTTTCAACGGCCATGTCTTGTCACACAAATCAAGCAATTGTTGCGTTTGGTTATATGTCCAAAATTCAGCGAATGATTGACAAACAAAATACGTTTCAGCCGCCCGTTCATGCTCCTGTTTCACTGATAGATAACAATGATCAGACGGCCTTCAAACGTATTCAAGAAGATATTTATACCATTGCATGTAATATTTCAAAAGTTGATAGAAAAGACATGCTCATAGACGATGATCTTTCAGATCATGGATTTGATTCTATAACATTTATAAAATTTGCAAATGACTTGAATAAACGGTATCAACTTGGCATTATCCCCACTTTTTTCTTTGAATACTCAACCATTAAAAATATTTCATCTGCATTATATGCTCAGCACCAACACTATTTTAATGACTTATATGGTCAGAAAAAAATTGAATCCAGTGTTTCCATAGATACACTACCAGATATTCAAAAACATCTGGGATTAGAAAAAAGACTCGGTCAATCCCGTTTTATTCAAAAAACACATACTGAAAAAAAAGAACGTCAGAAAAAAATACACAGATCATCTCCCACACAACAAGCCTTGTGGTTCATTGATCAACTGGCACCTGATATAACATCATATAATATCGGCATGGCATTTAATATTTTTTCTGACATTGATATTTCGGCAATAGAAAAAACCTTTCAACTATTGGTGGACCGACATGAAAGTCTTCGAACAACATTTCATCGTCAAGACAACCTGACGCTTCAAAGGATTCATCATTACCAAAAAGTCAATTTTCAAGTACTGGATGTTTCTTCATTATCGACAGATGAGATTTATCAAAAAGTGATCAAAACGTTTCATACCCCCTTTAACCTCGCAGAAGGCCCTTTATTTCGCGTCCATTTATTCTCTCAACAACCGACATCAAATACTTTGTTACTGGTATTTCATCATATTGTCATGGATGGTTGGTCATTATGGATGTTGATTGATGAATTTAAACGAGTTTACTCTGCGTTATGTTCTGGAACGACAGTTTCGCTGCCTGAAATTACACATACATATGTTGATTTTGTAGATATGGAAACTGAAATGCTTGCCAGTGAAAAAGGAAAAAAACTTGAATCTTTTTGGTTAAAACAATTATCTGGTTCGTTACCTGTCATGAATCTCCCATTAGATTTCACCCGGCCATCGGTGCAAACTTATGTGGGCTCAACAATTCCTTTTATGTTCGATGATACACTTATCAAGCAATTGAAAAAACTCAGTCAAAAGAAATCAAGCAGCCTTTACATGATTGTTTTATCTGCTTTTAAAATTTTACTTCATCGTTATACCGGTCAAAATGACATTATTATTGGTTCACCAGTAAGCCGGCGAAACAATCAGATTTTTTCAAATACGCTTGGATATTTTGTTAATCCAATTGTATTGCGGACGTTTATCCATTCAAACGATATTCTTTCTAATGTGTTGGACCATATCCGGCAAACGATTATAGATGCCCTGGATCATCAGGATTATCCTTTTCCACTCATTGTTGAAAATCTTCAATCCAAAAGGGATGCCTCTGCGTCTCCTATTTTTCAAATTATGTTTACTTTTCAACAATTTCAGGGATCAAAGGAAATAGCCGCTTTGCTTGTTCAAGAAGAGAAAATGTTCAAATTCGCAAATTTGGATGTTCAGTCATGTTATATACCTCAGGAAGAAGGTCAATTTGATTTGTTTATTGACATATTCGAATCGGACAATCACTTGTATGGAAACCTAAAATATAATACTGACCTGTTCAACCATCAAACCATTGAACGTATGCTCACACATTATCAGCGTATCCTAAAAGCAATACCTGAATATATGAATCAGCCCCTGTCAGACCTTCCCTTATTAACAGAATCAGAACATCAGCAAATGCTCTTCAAATGGAACCAGACCCAAACTGACTATCCAAAAAATAAATGTTTACATCAGTTGTTTGAAAACCAGGTGACTCAATCTCCTGATGATATAGCTGTTGTGTTTAAACATAACCATTTAACATACAGCACGTTAAACGCAAGAGCCAATGCGCTGGCAATGCAGCTTAAAGATGCAGGCGCAGGATCTGATGTGCTGATTGGCATCTGTGTGCAACGTTCCATTGATATGCTGGTTGGTTTACTGGCAATTATGAAATCAGGAAGTGCTTACGTTCCCCTTGACCCCACGTTTCCTGAACAGCGATTAAAAACCATCTTATCTGAAAGTGGGGCTAAGATTTTACTGGGATCACAAAAATTTCTGGATCAATTTGAATCGTTTATGGGAACCCAGATAACAATACCTGATGATGGTGAATCCTTTGAGAATCTCACTGTTTCTGTCAGCTCGGATCAATTGCTTTATGTGATGTTTACATCGGGTTCTACTGGAAAACCCAAAGGCGTTCAGATTACCCACCAAAATGTGGTTAATTTTCTTTATTCCATGCAAAAGAAACCCGGGATAAGTAAAACAGACCGATTATTATCAGTAACCACGTTTGCCTTTGATATTTCAGTACTGGAAATATTTTTGCCCCTTGTAAGTGGTGCAACCCTTGTGATTGCTGCACAAGATGAAATTTCCGATGCCTTCAAACTTCAACGGCTCTTACGAAATCAAAAAATCACAATCATGCAGGCCACACCAGCAACCTGGAAGCTCCTTCAACAAAACAACTGGAAAGGAAATCCGCACCTCATTGCATTGTGTGGCGGTGAGCCCCTTCCCGAATCTTTAGCCAATTATCTATGTGAAAAAACACGTTGCTTATGGAATATGTTTGGTCCCACAGAAACCACTATCTGGTCAACCATTGATCAGGTTCAAAAAGATCAGAAAATTACAATTGGTCATCCCATTGACAATACACAAACCT
>PEAL01000096.1 GCA_002753725.1 Deltaproteobacteria bacterium | reverse complement strand
GCTTGTATTCATCTTTTCATCGCTGTTCCTTTTTATTTTTTTAACGTCGTCATGCGTTATTATTTAGAGGAGTTTTGAATGCCAAATCTGGTTGTTATCGGTACCCAATGGGGAGATGAAGGTAAAGGGAAAATCGTCGATTTGCTGGCTGAGCGAGCAGATGCAGTGGTACGTTTTCAAGGTGGAAACAACGCTGGTCATACGATGGTTGTCAATCAAGAGCAATTTATCAGCCATTTACTGCCATCAGGAATTCTTCAGGGTAAAACCTGTTATATTGGAAATGGGGTTGTGGTCGATCCACAAGTCCTGCTTGAAGAAATTGATTTTTTTCAGAGCAAAGGCATTGAGATATCTCCTCAGAAGTTATCTATCAGTGAACGTGCCCACCTTATTTTACCCCACCACAAGATCATTGATCATGGCCGGGAAGCATTAAAAGGTAAAGCCAAAATTGGCACAACCGGTCGTGGCATTGGCCCTTGCTATGAAGACAAAGCAGCCCGTCGTGGCATTCGCTTTGTTGAACTATGCGATCCTGAATTGTTTGCAAAAGCCATCAACGAAGTTCTTATAGAAAAGAATCATTATATTGAGCATTATTTAAAAATGGAACCGTGCGATGTCACTGCAATCATTCGTGAATATCAGGATTATGGAAATCGTTTAAAGCCTTATGTGACCAATGTTTCCGTTGCTCTTTCTCATAAGATTCGCAATCATCAAAATATTCTTTTTGAGGGCGCTCAAGGGACGCATTTGGATATTGATCATGGCACTTACCCCTTTGTAACGTCATCCAATACCGTTTCCGG
This sequence comes from Deltaproteobacteria bacterium, assembly GCA_002753725.1. GTDB lineage: Bacteria > Desulfobacterota > Desulfobacteria > Desulfobacterales > Magnetomoraceae > Magnetomorum. Next base: position 15,555 of record PEAL01000096.1, on the reverse strand, counting down.
AAATGCCTGTAATGGTTCTGGTGTTGGTCCCAAAGACCTTGACCACGTATTGGGAATTGTTAAAGCCTATACCACCCGTGTTGGTCAGGGACCTTTTCCAACAGAACTATTGGATGAAATAGGCGATCGGATTCAGAAAAAAGGTGCAGAATTTGGCGCCACTACAGGTCGTCGAAGACGTTGTGGTTGGCTGGATCTGGTATTGATAGAAAATGCTGCACGACTCAACGGCTTAACCTGCTTTGCCATCACCAAACTGGATGTTTTAACAGGACTGGAAACAATCAATATCTGTACAGGATATGAATATAATGGAACACCGATTGAAGGCTTTCCTGGAAATTTAAATATCCTTGCCGCCTGCAAGCCCATTTATGAAACCCTTCCGGGCTGGTCAGAAGATCTTACCAATATTCGAAATTATGAAGAGTTACCCCTAAATCCCCGCGACTACCTTGAAAGAATTGAAACCATAACGGGTATTTCAATACATATCGTATCTGTTGGGCCAGGGAGGGAGCAAACAATTATAAAAAAACATCCGTTTTTATGAATACAAAATATATCAAAACGCTTAAGTTAAGAGAATTTTTTCCATATAAAGGCTTATGATATTATTTCCATGTCCATACTTAAATAATGACGTTGAAATGACTAATGAAAGAAGATTACATATTCAAAGTCATCATCCAGATTTGATCCCTGAATATGAATCTTTAAAAACGTTTTTTTATCTTTGATTGGGTGTGTACTTTTCTTTGAATTAATCGCCCAATATTGATGAGAAAGACGATCGATGATAATATCAGGAGACTGAAAGGCACTCCCTTTAAACCGTACCATGTGGGTAACGTGTTCGCAACCTGGAGGCCAATCATCGAAAAAATCATGAGCAGTGTCATAACAAAGACCTTCAGCAGGCATATGAGATCAGATTGATACCAGGGCAGAAATGTTTTTTTATAAAATGGGTTATTATCTTCGTAATACATTGATCGCTTTCCATAAATAAGGAACGAACATATAATGAATCGCTTTTTTCGTTGGGTTCTCATTCTTTTGATTTGTCTGAGCTTGTATGACATAAAAATACGATTTGATCAATACACAAGTCATGCTTCCGCTTTTTTGAGTGGATTATTTAGCAATTTTTCTTCAAAAGATCTCGCCATCATTGACCGGTTTGCATTACATACATCGCTTCACCGTGTTGCCGATGCTTCCCTTGAGGAACAAACCGTTTATGCCATTGCCTTTAATATGCTTGTGATGGAAGGTCGAATCCTTGATCATAAACAAATCATTGAGAGAATGGGGAACGCCTATCCTGTCACTATGGATCGGAAAAAATTTTTTAAAGCGGTCGATTATTGGAAAAAACGATTTGATGCCAATCCAGGTTTTCAAAAAATTGTTTATCAAATCAAAAAAAAGTTAATCCATGCTGCTAAACGATATCCATTCTTTCATGATGTTCGCATTCAACTCTATGTAGATACTGCCAAAAAAGAGGGGTTCTTTAAAGATACGCTTGTAAAGGCTCTGGATAGCATCCCCTGGTGGCAACGAATGTCAACTTATTGCGGCATGAAATATCCGGTTAAAGAACAGGATCTGCGTAAACATACAATAATGGGGATTTCTCAGGAATATGGATCCTCTTTTGTATTATTGGGAAAAAAGGTGTGTACTCTGGAAGTTTTTCATTCAACTGCCCGATGGGACGTGGCAGGGTTGATTCTGGATTGTAGCAGTTTTTCTAATTATGTGTCACTGAATATACCTTTGAAACCTTTTGTTGTTGCTATTGTTCCAGGGCTGTGGATGTGTATTTCAGGGATGATTCTGTTAGGGGTCGTATCTGCTCGTTCCAGAAAAAAACACAAAAAGATAAACAAAGAACAACCGCCTAAAATAGGTCCAGATGGAAAAAATCAAGAAAAAAAAGATGGACCTTCTAATAAACAGTCTGTTTTAACCGAAAAAGAAATGGATGATCGCATAGACACACCCAATGATCAAAAGAAATTATTGTTCCAAACATCCTGAAATGAAATCGAAATTTTTATAAATAGATAGTTTATTTGAAGAGGGGGAGTTTTTTTATAGCTCAATGATTGATCAATTTCTTTGCTTCATAGCTTTATCCCAAAGGCGTCGGAGTCCTTTACGGTCTAATTTTTCTAAGACCGGCCATAAAATCCGCTGTCGTTCATAATAGGTGGGATCATCAAGATGAAACTCAAGAATCTCTTCAGGGGTTAGGGCTTTTTTAACAGTAACAACCGTTGGAGAGAGCCCCCTTTCTCGGGCCATATACAGTTGAGACTCGTCACTCAAGAGATAATCGAGCCATTCTTCAGCAATACGTTTTAACATGGGTTGATTTTTAAGGGTGTGACTGAGCATAAAATGGTCAATTCCGCTCGTGACACCTTCCTTTGGCTCAGCCATTTTCCAAAATTCGCCCATTTTCCGAAGTTGAGGAAGAGATGACCCCCAGGCTGTGGCAAAAACCAGACCTTTCAAATCCTCTGCTGTCTCAATGCCCCCCCAGAAATGATGCGTATTGACGGCAAGCTGTCTTAATTTTTCTTGAAAATCAGGAGTGTTAAGCGTTTTATAGTCGCCGAGCTTTTTGCGGTCAATACCCATCATCAGTGCCGTAATATAAACATTGGGTTCATAGTGAGTGTTGCTAATGGAATATTTCCCTTTATACTTCGGATCCAGAAAGATATTCCAGCTTTCCGGTGCCTTTGAGAGAAGCCCTGTATTATAGGCAAGACCGTAAGGAACATTGGCAACGGGCACGCCATAGATGTCTCCTTTCTCACTACAGAAATCAAGCCTCTGAAATACAGGAATGATATGCTGATAATTCGGAATATTTTTCATGTTCAGAGGAATCACTAAATTGAGCTTTATTAGTTGAAACCGCTTGTCTTTAGGGAGCTGATGGGTTGGGGATACGATATCAGCCTGTTGACCACGAAGCGCCGAAAAAAAACAATCCAGGCTGTCTGCAAAGGTAATTTTAAATTTTAAGTCGATATTATATTTTTCTTTCACCATAGTGATAAATTTCTGTTGATGTTCTTCAGTGGCATACTCTCCCCAAATGAGCATGCGTAATGTTTCTGAAAGCACTGGTGTTATAAAGAAAATGTTTATTAACGCAATGACTATACTTAGAACAAGATAATGCCTCAAGTTCCTCATCCATTTTTTCATAGTTATATCCTTGTCTCCTTCAAATAAATGACAACTCCTTCGTCAATCGTCATCATGACGCTTGCGGTTTTTGTAAATATGAATTAGTGAATCAGCGGTTCTTTTCCAATGGAATACACATTGAATCCAATATCATAACAGGTTTTTCGGTTGACCATATTTCGGCCATCAAACAAATATGCAGGCTTGACCATCCTATCGAATAATTTTTTGTAATCCAGTGTAGCATATACATCCCATTCAGTAATAATGACAATGGCATGACACTTTTTTGCAGCTTGATAAGGATCATCGATGAATTCAACATTTTTTAGATCGCCAAGTGCAGCTTTCATATTTGTCATGGCTTTTGGATCAGAAATCACAAGATTAGCCTTTTCTGCAATCAATGTTGTGGCAACAGATAATGCCGGACTATCTCGAACATCGTCAGTACAGGCTTTAAAGGCACAACCCAACATGCATATTTTGCGACCTGCCACAGTATTGAACATTGATTGTACAATATTGTCAACAAACCGTTGCTGCTGAAAGCTATTCATATTAATAATATTTTCAAAATATGTAGCAATTTCATGGAGATGATACATGCGGCAAATATAAACCAGGTTCAAAATATCTTTACGAAAACAGGATCCGCCGAATCCAACACTGGCTTTGAGAAATTTAGCACCAATGCGTGAATCTGCACCAACAGCTTTAGAGACTTCATCAACATCAGCGCCTGTGGCTTCACAAATAGCAGAAACAGCATTGATCGATGATACACGTTGTGCCAAAAACGCATTGCTAACGAGTTTGGTTAATTCAGCGCTGAATGTATTGGTTGTGATAATCTTTTCTAAAGGCACCCATGATTTGTATATTTCCACCAGTTCATTTCTGGCCTTTTGGCCGGACTCCGTTTCTCGGGAACCAATCAATACACGGTCAGGGCTAAGTAAATTATTAACGGCTGTACCTTCTGCAAGAAACTCAGGATTAGACATGACTTCAAAATGGAATTGAGAACCTGTATTTAAGATGATCTCCATTGCCTCAGCAGTCTTTACAGGAAGGGTGCTTTTTTCAATAATTATTTTGTTCGATCTTGCAACGTTCCTGATTTGGCGGGCAATCGTTTCCCAATGTTGGAGATCTGCGGCCATATTTTTTCCCACACCATAGTCTTTTGTGGGCGTATTGACCGCAATAAAAATGATATCATTTTCAATGATTGCCTTTTCAACCTCTGTGGAAAAAAATAAATTTTTGCCGCGAACAGTGTTGACAATATCATCTAAGCCGGGTTCATAAAAAGGTAAGGTATCAGAATTCCAGACATTGATACGTTTCTGATTGATATCAACGACGGTTACTGTACACTGTGGACATTTTTGAGCAATAACAGCCATTGTCGGCCCACCAACATAGCCGGCGCCTATGCATGCGATTTTTTTTTGTGAAGCCATTTCTTCTCCTTATTGAGATGGGTTGTGTAAATAAAACACTTTAAATTCATCTTATTCATCTTCTTTAGCGTAATCCTGGTTCAAAAAAAATAGAATTAACTTTTTATGAAATGGGGAACTTATTTTTCAAGTATTCCTAAATAAGTAAAATTCAAATAATCCAATCCATACGCTCTGTCAATGGTTGTTTATTTCGTCTTCACATTTTTCCTTTGAACATCGAGTATTATAATCAAAAAAAAATACTGGACTTTCACTACATTTTTGGACTAAAAAGTACACATCATTGCCCAACACTATTTTGATCCAAAAGGGGCGCATTCCCAAAAAGAAGGACTAAAACCGATTCAAAAAATTAATTCAACAAGAACAAAGGAGCTATGAAAATGGATATTCAAAATTTACAAACAAGTGCGTTAAGTATGAAAATGCAAGAAATTTCAAGTAAAACGGAATTTCAAGCAAAAACAAATGTTAATAATAATGGGCAACCTGTTAACAATCAGCGTGTTGATATAACGACTGACATTATGGAATTCCAAATGGAAATTCAAATCAAGACATTAAATTCATTTAAAGAGCAGGGTGCCGTCGCAACAAAATCTCAAAATTTAAAAGTGATGGATTTTGAAACATTCGAATATAAAGGAAAGCCCATTACAGAGTTGACCCAGGATGAAGCTCAAGTGTTGATCGAAGATGAAGGTTTTTTTAGCATTAATAATACATCGAACAGAATTGCTGATTTTGTTATTGAACAATCGGGAGATGACCTTGAAAAATTAAAATCCGGCCGTGAAGGAATCTTGAGAGGATTTGAAGAAGCTGAAAAATTTTGGGGTGATAGTTTGCCGGATATTGCTTATGATACCCTTGATGCAGTGCTTGAAAGAATCGATGAGATGATCGGTAAAATGGGCGGTTCTATTATGGATTTAACTGCTTAGGAATGCTCGAAAAATAAGTTCCCCTTTTTAGATTTGGGCGTCAAAGAGATACAACGAATGGAAAAGATAAGCGAGCCCGAAACGATGATCAGGGCCAATATTTCATTTGAGACAGAGGAATGCGAACATTCATTGAAAAAACAAATCCAGAAACTTTTGTTGAAACATGCTGTCCGGCATAGGGAGAAAAAAAGACATTGTTCAGATCAGTAAGGTTCAGTTGTTGACTGCTATTATTTTTAATGGTCTTATCTTTTGAAACAAAATATCCGAGGGACTGTTCGATCACCCATCGGTTGGGCCATCGCCATTCTATCCCTGTACTGATAACCGTCACATCTGGAATACTCAACAGACTCATGTGAGAATCTTTTGCAGCCTGAGGTTGATAGGAAAGCCCACCGCGAAGCAAAAGGCTTTCTTTGATTTGCCATTCCATTCCAAAATGATAAGACAGCGTATCTCTGGCACTTTTTTCATAAACAACTGTTTGTCCTTCCACAGATGTTTGTCCCAGTGAATGAAGCAAACAAATCAGTTGAGAATCAGACTTTTCAAAAACCAGCCGATAGTCTTTTTGAGAAGACCAGCGTGTCCACTGAAGATCAAGCATCATGCGAAAATGGGGTAATGCCTGATACTGTAGTCCCATTTGAATAGAATCTGGCCATTGATACTTTTCCAGATAAGCAGAACCCGTTTCTGTTGGTTGGTCAATATCACCTAAGCCTGGAGCATTTAACGAATTGGCATATCCCGGATTTTCACGATACCATCGGGTCAGCATCAGTAATTCGTCTGTATACTGCACATGAAATGTACCTTTGGGGCGGGTAATCACTGGACTGCGATACACGCACCCTAACTGCAAGACTGAAAATGGCTTCCATAATGCGCCGACATTGAACGAAAACGCCATGTCATCACGCAAATTCATTTGTAAATTGGCCAGACCATCAAAAGGCCCTGCATCACCGGGTATGGGAAGACTCTTGCTGCGCGCCATAATCTCATTGGGAAATCGCACAATCGATGATTGCCCCAAAGCTGTTTGCCCCATCCCCATAGAAACGCCCAGTGAAAAGGTGTCACTCCATTGATAGGCAATCCCAGGGGAGGCATATACCAGATGTTGCTGATAATATGCATAGGCCTGATATTGAGATGGATCGTTTTTATCATAGCAGGTTCCCCATGCAAAAGGCATATATGATCCAGAAGCCATCACCCATTTTGAATTTGATTGACGGTAAGAAACGCCTAAAGGTAAGGGCATGGCAACACTCGTGCCATGCGTGTCGCCATAAATAGGGTAATACAAATAACTTTTCCCATGCGCCGACGAACGATTGGCCACAGGATCATCTTCAGCATGGGAAACATTCAAAATATCAAACGATGGATCGGGTGAAAACCGATGGTGTCGATTAAACGACACCGCCGTCAGACCTTGCTGATACACCAGACCTTCGCGTGCCTGAGAAAGTCCAGCAGGATTAAAGTGGACAGCCATCAAATCGGGTGGACTTGCCGTGACTGCACCCGCCAGAGCCATCGCTTTTGCGCCAGTAACCATTTGTTGAATTGCCCAGACCGTTGACGCCTGTATACAGATAAAACAGATTAAGAACATAGGCGCTCGATGGGTGATCCGGGTAAAATGTTTCGTGGGGAAATGGTTAAGAAAAATCGTTTTCATTGAACATTTCCATTTCTTGAATTAAATGATAAATGATTGATGTGTTTTTATGGCACTCCCAAAGCTAAAGCTTTGGAAGTGCACCCAAGGGGACTTCAAATGGGAAAATTATTTAATCGCGATTCCCTACTTTAACCATTCGTTAATATTATTGGTATCTTTGGTCATTTTGTATCGGATAAAAGCATTCAGACATTTCATTGCCCGACCTGCGGACAAAAACGTCGGTACTTTGCCTGCGCCCAAAATCTGATCTATTTTATTGTACATGGCATCTCCGCCTGAAATAACATTCACCGATATCACTGTAGGCTTTTTATGCTGATGCACCAACCTTACAATTCTGGCAGCAAGATTTTCCTGATCGTTTTCAATTTCTTCATCAGTGGTGTGGATTTCTTCGCTGTAAGGAGCGATAGAGATAAAAAGTGCGTCCACGAAATTTGATTTTAACACGGTTTCAATGGATTGTTCAAAAATTTCATCACTGGCCATCGGTGTAAGATCTAAAAAGGGTTCTATATTAACATAAGAAGGGAGAATCTTTTTAAGTTTTTCCCGTGTGTTAGCATCGAATGATGCCACTGCAAGATCACCAATATTATCCGCAGCATATGCTTTTTCATAGCCCGCATTGGCAATGACAGCGACACGATTACCGGTGACTTTAAAATCATTCAGCAAGGCAAAGGTCTTGATTAAATCTCCATGCTCGATCATGGAATCCGCAACAATGGCACCTGCCTGTTTAAAAGCTGCTTTTGCGAGCATGTATTCACCGGCAATGCTGGCGGTATGGGATTCTGTTGCTTTTCTACCGGCTTCGGTTCTTCCGGCTTTATATACGATGACAGGTTTTTTAATTTGAGATACGCAATTAAAAAATTTTCTTCCCGCCCCTCGTTTAAATCCCTCTATATAACACCCAATGGTTTCTACTGATGAATCATTGGAAAAATAGTTTATCATATCGCCAGGATCAACATCGATCTGATTACCATAACTGATAACGTATTTAGGAGAAATATAATTTTTCAGGTTGTATATTTCTGATATTCCCAATGCCCCGCTTTGGGTTAAGAGCGCTACATTGCTTTTTTCATCAAAATCAATTCTGAATTTTTTTTCAGAAATAAAAAAGGTATTGACTCCAGGAGATTCATTCTTCCCCGAATAAACAATACCCAGGCAATTGGGGCCAATGATTCGGATATTGTATTTTTGTGACACAGCGAGAATTTGTTCCTCCACTTGTACATTCTTTGTAACTTCACTAAAACCACCCGATATCAGTACAATGGCTTTGGCACCTTTTTTTGCGCAATCTTCGACGACTTTCAGACTATGTTCAGCAGGCGTTGCAATAATGACAAGATCGATGGGTTGATGTATATCCTGTAAAGATTTAAACAGTGGAAAAGTTTTTCCTGAAATCGTCACGCTCCCCTGATTGATGTTAATACAAAAAATATCTTCATGGTTCAGTTTAATAAGATTGTTTAAAATCACATTACCGGGTTTTGAATTATCTGTTGAACTTACACCCACCAAAGCAATCCCCTTAGGTTCAAAAAATGGCAACAAGGATGCATGGGGATGAATGTCAGGCGTGAATGGTTCCTTTCCCTTTCTTTCAAACCTGGCAAAACCATCAATGGCAACGAATTCATCATCAGGAGTGAAGATAAAGGGATTGATTTCAAATTCACGAAAAATAAATTGAGAATCAGAAGCAAAAAAATTTGAAAAGGCAACAGCAAGATCACTTAATTTGAGTCCTGCATCAATAATCTTGTAAATATAATCATTTTTTCCTTCTGACAGATATTTCTCTTGTATGTATGCAGATTCAAGCAGGGCTTGTGCCCATTTACGATCAATCGGGGCAAGGATCAAGTTGGGTGCGGAATAACACCGAGCAAAATGTTCAGCATCTGTCCCCCCTTTTGTAAAGGATATCATTGGCCCAAACGCATCACTTTCTCTGAACCCAAGAAGAATTTCATGTCCAATTTCTTTTGAGTAATCAATAAAATTAACCAGCAAAACACCTTCAAACCGAACCCCTCTTTTCTCAATGGATGATTTCATCTGAGAAAAACAGTATTTGATAAACTCAGAATCCTTATAAACAACCTTTACACCGCCGACATTTAATTTATGGGTAATATCTCTGGATACAATTTTTAAAACGACTTTCTGGCTGCTGAACAGTGACAGTACTTGTTCTGATATCTGTGATTCTTCTTTAATAAGAATATGTGCTGGTGATTTCATCCCGAACAGATGAAGAATATCATACACTTCATGTTCAAATAGTGTATCCCTGCCATCATTATACGCTTTTTCAATGACAGTTTCTATATATTGAATGTTGTTTTTATTCATAATATTATTCCCGTTCAATCATTATAGCAAACCCCATGCCGCCTTCAGCACACAGAGAGGCGACGCCTGAAAATTTTTTTAGCATGACTTTAAATCACACTAAACAAAGAATGTTTTTAGCAATTGCTTTTCCATTTTCTGTTAAGAATGACTTTTCGATCACTCTCAGTAATTTTGATTTTTCAATGGGTTTTTCTTTCTGCATTTCAGCCAGATTGGTGATTCGGTCAGCATCATACAGCACTTTAAAGTTTGTTGTTTCCTGGGGTCGGGGATGGTGATGATGTCCGACAATATCACAGACTTCCTGTTTAAGTGCATCATTGGCTCTCAATTGGGAAAGGATTGTCTCCGCGATAGCAGGGCCTTCTTTTTCCTGATATTTGGGAGCTGTTGATTGATATTTTTTTTCAGCTTCGTGAATACCAATATCATGAAGGTAGGCGGCAATCAGGACAACGGCCATATCGCAGTCTTCCTGTTTACCAATGGCTTCTGCATGACGGGCGACGCGCATGGCATGAGCAATTCGTTTAAAATCGCGTTTAAAATATCGTTTCATTTCAATCGCCACACGGTCTTTCAACAGATCGGATCTTTTGGCCAAAATATCTTCAGGCAATCCTCCCACACACTGTTCTGCATATTTACAATAAGCTGCGCAACCAAAATCCATATTCGGATTAACAAACCGATGCCCACAATGATCACATTTTCGTGTATTTTCATCTTTAAAAAATTCAACAGATTTGCCACATTTGGGGCATGGAACCTCAGATATGGCATCAATTTTCCAATATCGACTATCCTGGCCTGGACATTTCATTGGATGTTCCTTTCTTTACTCGAAAGTCTTGTAACAATTAATTTCTGGTCGATGTCCACAAGATCTTGTTCTGTAAAAGTTGAAAGATCAATGATTTAAATTAGAGACGCACACGCTGTGCGTCTCTACGATTTGCTTTTCAAAAAATATTATCCCAGAATGGCCTTTAAGTCTTCATCAGGTGTTTGAATGGGCATAATATTAAATTTGTCAACTAAAACATTCAACACATTTGGAGAAATAAATGCCGGCAGCGTGGGCCCCAGGCGAATATTTTTGATGCCGAGATACAGCAAGGTCAACAGGATAGAACAGGCTTTTTGCTCATACCAGGAAAGAATCATTGATAAGGGCAGATCATTCACGCCACAGTCAAATGCACCGGCCAGGGCCACGGCAATTTGAATGGCAGAATAGGCATCGTTGCACTGTCCGACATCCAGAAGTCGTGGAATGCCGCCAATATTCCCCAGATCTTTATCAAAAAATCTGAATTTCCCGCATGCCAATGTGAGGACAATACAATCATCTGGAATTTTTTCAACAAGCTCAGTGTAATAATTGCGACCTGGTTTGGCACCATCACAACCAGCAACAAGAAAAAAGTGACGAATGGCTTTGTTTTTTACGGCCTCAATCACTGTATCTGCAACGCCCAAAACAGCATTTCGTGCAAATCCGACCATGACAGACTTGCCCTCAATGTCTTCGCTGAATCCAGGCAGCTCCAATGCTTTCTGGATCACTTTCTCAAAATTTTTATCAGCAATATGGGTGACGCCAGGCCATCCGACCAGACCTGTTGTAAAAATATTTTTTGTGTAGCTTTCTTTGGGTTTTTGAATGCAATTTGTAGTCATCAGGATGGCGCCCGGGAAGGCCTCAAACTCTTTGGCCTGATTTTGCCAGGCGGTGCCATAATGCCCGTAGAAATGACTGTATTTTTTTAATTCTGGATAACCATGACAGGGAAGCATTTCTCCGTGAGTATAAACATTAATACCTTTCCCCTGGCTTTGTTTCAATATCTCTTCCAGATCTTTCAAGTCATGACCGGAAACCAGAATAGCTTTTCCTTTTTTACTCCCCAGAGGAACACTTGTAGGCACTGGATGACCATAGGTGTCAGTATTGGCCTTGTCTAACAATTCCATTGCTTTTAAATTGATTTCACCGCATTTGAGGACCATACCGACCATGTCATCAACAGTGAGATCTGTATTGAGTGTTGCGGCCATTGCTTCATGAATAAATTGATAAACCACATCATCCGATTGTCCCAATATCGCCGCATGGTCTGCATATGCAGCCACACCTTTGAGGCCATAGATCAAGAGTTCTCTTAACGAAAGAAGATCTGTATCAATTTTATCTGCATGAATGCCGACCCTTTCGCCATCTGCAACAAGTCCAGCTATTGTGTCTTTGGGTTTGTAGACCACGGGGCCAGTCTCATCAACAATGTTGCCGCAAGATTTTTCAATACTAAGTTTTAGAGCATCTCGATATTGAACAATTTTTTGAATGAATGATACCAAGCGATCTGGATCAAAATCCACATTGGTTAAGGTTGAAAATATGGCTTCACAGGTAAGCCGATTGATAGGCTCATTGGTTATCCCCAGCTTTTGTCCCTGAACAACGACTGAAGATAAACCTTTGGTCACATAAATTAATAAATCCTGAAGTGCTGCAACATCGGGTTGCTTTCCACAGACACCGATTTTAGTGCATCCTTCACCCTTAGCCGTTTGTTCACATTGAAAACAAAACATCCTTGAGTCTCCTTTTTTATGATGAATGACCGATCTCATTTTCAAGAGATCCCTTAGGAACCAAAAATCTAAAGATTTGGGCATTCCTTAGGAATCACAAATAAATAACATTTCCTTGGGTGGAATCCTAAAGCTTTAGCTTTGGAAGTTCCTTGTCCCTTGGATGGAGTCCCAAAGCTTTAGCTTTGGGACTCACAGAAAAGTTATTTAATCGTGATTCCTAAGGCACTCCCAAAGCTAAAGCTTTAGGACTCCATCCAAGGGACTTCAAATGGGAAAATTATTTAATTTTGGTTTCTTACATTAACACCAGACCATTTCGAGGTCGGGTCGTTTCAGGTTTTAATATTTCCAAGATATTTACGTATGCTCTATGTTGGTGTTCGATGATTGCATGCAATGCTTTCATATATTGATTTCTGAGGTTATGAACAATCGTCTTTAGTTCATTTACCACGAAAAGTTCAGTTGCACCAGCCGTAAGATAAGGAGCTATCACTGAATCCAGTGCCAGCTCAATGGGTGAGAGCCCCCCCCCAGACATGGCTTCAAGACCGACAATCGCTGTGCCCCAAATCAAGGAGAGAGCATGAATTCCAACACGTTTTTGGACTGGAATTCCCTGATTAAGCGTTTGAAACTGTTCAGTCAGCCAACGATTGATTGCAATCATTTTTTCTTGAAATAGCTGGTTGATCATTTTTTGATCCAATTCAGGAGATCTGGCCTGAAGGTGTTGTTGAAAAATCGCTGCATTCACATGCTTTTTTACATAATACTGATATTCGGCCAAAGCTGACAAAACAGGCGTTAAATCCATTTCTGGCGGATGAGGCAGGTTATTTGCCTGATTTTGATGAGTACTGGAAAGCAGAAAAAAAGGTTTTCTGATGGTTTCAAAAATCCATTTTCGGACAGGCGCAAGAAGGTCATAACGTTGATACACAGCTTTAATATGAGGCTTGATACATGCGTCAAAATAGGCGCGGTCAAACGTTGCTGGAGACTGCATCAACATATCTTTGGCTGTTTGTGCTGCATTTAAAAGGATTTGTTCAATTTCTTTATATGCCGCAGTTTCAGCATCTATTTTTATTTGAAGATCGGATATTAATTGGTTTAAACGTTTTGACAGCAATAGAACGTCTTGTTTTTTTATCAACTTTTTGGAATCGTTTGAAAGATCCAAAATATGGTTTCTTAAATGAGTCACCACCTTTTGGTATTCAGAGTCTGCGGCTTCTTTTCGACGTGGAATGGGAAAAAATTGGACATTGGGCGGTAAAACGATTGTCATCAACTGCTCATGAATGCTTTTGGCCAAATGTTCATCATCGCTTTTATTTAAAACGATAATTATTTTTTTCCCATCTTTTTTCGCTTTGTTAATGATTTCTAATGGTTCATGATCTGCATATTTTTCACATGATGTTACGAAGACAATGATATCTGCCAGTAAAAAAAGCTTTTGAGCATGATCTTTATTTTCAAGGCAAACGCTATCGACATCTGGAGAATCAATAACAATGGGTAAAAAAGAGGCTTGCTCATGAGAGACAAGAGTCAGTTTTTTGGGATTTCCAAAAAAAGGAATCAGGTTATCGGGGATATGACTATCTGTTGAAAATGGAAATGCATTTTTACTTTCCTGAAACGATCCAATATATTTTGAATGAACATAAGCAATACCACCACTGGTTGTCGGACGCCTGACACTTTCAACACTGATTTTTTCTTCAATCAATGCGTTGAACAAAGTGGATTTACCGGTTCCTGTTCCGCCCAATAAGACAATGATATTCGGTAAATGGACATGGTGCTGCTTCCATTTAAATAGTTGAAAGTGTTGCCTTGCTTGATTGATCTGTTCACGAAAGACAACAGGATCAGTGGATATCCCCTTGATGATCATATCAAGAATATGTGTTGGTTGAATAATGTTCTCGCTAATTATTTTCAGTTAATTTTGAGATAATATTGATAAATATCCTTACTTCTTTAATCCATGGCGTAACATTTTCAGAATTATAGTACACAAAATCTATATAATCGCCTTCTTGTCTGGCATCAAATAGTCTATTATAAAGCTTTCGTTAGATCGTTCAAGTCTGTATTTAACTATCTCTTGTTGATATTCTGACTTCATAGCAAAATGCCTTCCTTTTCAATATTCTTTTTAAAAGGCATAGCGCTATACTTTGATGAGTTCCACTCATGTTTTGTTCGAATAATGCTACTCAGAATTTCATTATATTCCAATTCTATATCATATAAGCAATCTTTTATTTCATCTTTTGTTCTTTTATTAATCGCGTGATCAACTAAAATTAGAAAATCCCAATCAGAGTATTTTTTTGCTTCACCACGAACACGCGAACCATATAAAATGATATCTGAATTAGGCACAATAACATATATCTTATCCCGAATTAGATTTAATATATTTACAATATATGAGGATTTATTATTCCATTGGATAATTGATTTCATATTATTTTTTTATTAAATTCTTTTTGTTGCATTTTATTCCTTAAGCGCAGGGCTATCTGAGTGTACCCCAAATAGCCGATGGAAAAAACATGCATTAATTTTAGCTCCGACTATTTGGGTTACTCTCGGACTTTTTTTTGCAAAAACAAGGTTCATTCTTGTTCCATTGAGAAGCCATCAAGCTGTCAATGGCTGCGTGGAGGGTTTCTTCAGCAAGAGTGGCGCAATGCATATGATCTTTTGAAAGACCACCGATAGAATTTTGTATTAAATCTGCACGAATATCCAGTATTTCTTCAGGGGTTTTGCCTATAGACAAGTCCGTCGCTGCGGCAACACACGTGAGACTGTAACCGCAGCCATTGGTCCAATGAGAGGTATCATTGACTCGACCGTTGTGATCAAATGTCAGTTGAATTTCCATAGTATCACCACAACGCCCCGTAATACGAGCCTTTGCATCTGGATGATCTATGTATGGATTTAAACGATAATGCGCCCAAACCCATCCACCAATAATCGTTGTAATTAATAAAAATCCAACAAGAAAACTGAGCATTCGTTTATATCCTTATTGTATGTGGGCTTGTAACTAAAAAACCATTTGAGTAATCAATTGTTATTAAAAAGCGACGAAAAAAATCAAGTCCAATTAATGCGTCAATCCCCCATGATTTTTCGAAATAAGAAACATAAGCATCAAATGAATTTATTCTGTGTCCGCAGATTTCAACTGTGGGTAATT
>PEAL01000581.1 GCA_002753725.1 Deltaproteobacteria bacterium | reverse complement strand
CCAAAAAGTCGGACATTTTTTTAATCATGTAGGCGAGCCTTATGTTCGCCCTCGTTCAATAGCCGAGGGTAAAGCTATTTCCATGCCAGATGCCATTTCTTGATTTTTTTGATTTTTGATTCGGTTTACCAAGGGAACGTTATTCAATTTTGATTCCTAAGAGAAGTCATCCTCAGAATGAAAAAAATTTGCCGAAAATAGCCTGACATGTTAAAGTCTTTAATTATTTCTTAAGCAAAAATGATTAAAGAACCTACCCTTTGAAAATGTTTACAATGGAGTTTTTATGCGATATTTTGAATTTGGTTGGAAAACCAGGAGAGAAACGTTTATTTTTGCACGAGGATGGGAACCTCAAGAAAAACCCAAAGCAGTGGTTTGTCTGGTGCATGGATTGGGTGAGCATAGCGGACGCTATGCCCATGTCGCAAAATATTTAAATGAATCCGGATATGCTGTGCTGACATTTGATATGTGTGGACACGGTAAATCTGATGGTATTTCCGGACATGCACCCAGTTATGAAGCAATGATGGAGCATATTTCCAGGCTGAAAGGTGAGGCCACTGTCCATTATCCAGGCACTCCAATTTTTTTATATGGACACAGTATGGGGGGGAATCTGGTGATCAACTATGCTCTTTATAGAAAACCCCGATTACAGGGTGTCATTGCAACAGGCCCAGCATTTCAAACCGCATTCGAGGTACCCTTTTGGAAAATAGCATTTGGAAAAGCTTTATATAACTTTTTTCCTTTTTTGCCAATGCCCAACGAAATCGATATCAACGGACTATCAAAAGACCCGGAAGTGGTTCGGGCATATTTGGAGGATCCTTTGGTACATCGTCGTGTATCTGTTCGTTTGGGGATTGATATCCTCCATACAGGACAATGGGTCATGAAACATGCCTCTCAATTTGTTAACCCATTATTGATTATGCACGGTGGGAAAGATCCCATTACTTCTTGCAAAGCAAGTAGAGAATTTGCCGAAAAAGCCGGAAGATGCTGTACCTTGAAAATCTGGGATGATCTGTACCATGAAATTCACAACGAACCCGAAAAACTGGTCGTTTTTCAATATCTGGTGAATTGGCTGGATCTTAACTTAATCGGAATAGATTGATCTGACAGGCTTCCGACATAAGGCGGGACACTCAGCTCGTTCTCAGTTCGAGGTTGAAATAAAAAAATCCAATTTTAATACATTGGTCAAACTGAGAAAAGCACTGTTAATACTTGATCTAAACCTGACCGCAAAAAAATATTGATGCTTCGTCTGGGAATTCCTGTTGATCGTATTGCAAAGCAATTTTAAAGCTTGCATTTGACCATGCAAAACCCACAACACGTCTGGCTTTTTTAAATGCAGACTGGCGAGCTTTTCAGGGTATTTCTGCCCTTGATGAGGATGAACGCAGCAGTATTTTAATTACCAATTACGCGCAAATCATGTCCGATGCAGGGTGGAAAATTACGCAATATATTGACTGTCCCATGTCCAGCCAACGATTTCATCCTGGTGTTGTCAGTCAGATGCAGAAAAAAAGGACGCTTGGTGTTGTCAGGCGGACGTTGATTATAGCCAGAAAAAGTTAGACAATAAGGTTTTAATAAGGTTAGAATATGCGTATACGAAAAATTAAATTAAAACACATTGGTGCTTATGAAGATCTTTCCATTGATTTCAAAACCAATAAAGACCCTCAAAAAGCTGAAATACATATTTTTAGTGGTGTCAATGGCAGCGGCAAAAGCACAATTCTTTACGCGCTTGCAGCAGGCTTTGATTCAACTGAACTGAAAAAAAGATTTCGATGCATCACCAATAAAGAAAATTCTCAGATATGCCATAACAATAGTCAATACGACATTGTTTTTGAAGATCGTTCGGGGCATTTATTTTCAATATGTAATCAGAAAGATGGTCAACCCAAAGCATCTTTTTCAAAAAGTACACATTTGGTCAATTTACAAAAAGCCATGAAATGAAAGCCAAAGCAGATGCGTTTCAACAATATCGCCTTGATTGTGCAATATTTGGATATTCAGGAACACGAACCCTTTTTTCCTCGCCAATTGCTTCGATTAAAGAAATTAGCACCAATCCACTGTATCATGCATTAAATTTTGGCAAGTCGGTCAACTCAGATTTGATTGTTCAATGGATCGCCAATACAAAAGCCAGAATAGCCTTTGCTGTTCAAGATGATAACAAACCGCTTGCACAAAAATATGCGGAATCAATTCAAAGAGTTGAGCAGGCAATTGCTAATATTGTTGGTTATGATGTTCAATTTTCATTCAGCTATGATCCCATGAATGTGACCATCAAAATCAATAATGAAAATCTGGAAATTGACATTCTACCCGATGGTTTAAAATCAATCATCAGTTGGATAACCGACTTATTTATAAGACTGGAGCGAATCCAATGGACTGGTGACAACACTATATTGGATAAGCATTTTATCTTGCTGTTAGATGAAATAGAAATTCATTTGCACCCATCATGGCAGCGAAAAATTCTGCCAGTTGTTCAATCCTTGTTTAAAAATGCCCAGATATTTATCGCAACCCATTCTCCATTTGTTATTTCCTCAATTAACGATGCATGGATATACAAGTTTATATTAAAAGATGGAAAATCAAGTCTTTCAGAAATTGTCCCATCAAAGGCAGGTTTTAGTTATCCTTCTGTATTAGATGATGTGTTTGATGTTGATGAATATTTTGATGTTGACACTGAAAATAGTTTTTACCCGTTTTATCAGATAAAAAATGAGATTCTTTCGGGCAATACTGAAAATATTTCAAAATTTAAAGAGATTGCCCGGCTATCTGAATCGTTTATCAATAACAGGTACGCATCAAATTTATGTACCAAGGTTAATTTGCAAATATTCTGACACAAGTTTTTTATATTTGCGAAATATTCTGACACAGTACTTTTCAATACAAATCATTATTTAGTTTAATTCATTCAGATTTAAATTTAAAAAATTGTC
>PEAL01000580.1 GCA_002753725.1 Deltaproteobacteria bacterium | reverse complement strand
TCAAACGAACGTGGAACCATTGCAATGGCCCGCACCCAGAAAATAGAAAGCGCAACATCTCAATTTTTTATCAATGTCAATGACAATACATTTTTAGATCATCAAAACGATACCCCAAAAGGATTTGGATATGCTGTTTTTGGACGGGTTATTGAAGGGATGGACGATGTTGTGAATAAAATCAGCAAAATCAAAACCAGCACCATTGGGCCATTTAGTGATGTCCCTGCAAAACCGGTGATGATTAATTCTATCAAACTTTTATAATTTTTACAGCACCAATGGTTGCCTCCCCAATCTCGGATTTAGCAACGATGATTCAATCAACATCGTTGCTAATCTGACGACAATTTTGCGCCTTACTTTTATATTGTAATACCGTTCATTTTTTGATATAAAAAAAAATTTTATCCAAAAATTCATTGAAAGGACATGCGTGATATGACTGTAGAAGAATTACAGCAATTGGATTTATTTCAAGAATTATCTTATTCCGAAGCCGCCAAGGTTCACGCAATCAGCAAAACAGCCCGAGTAAATGAAGGTGAACCACTGTTTGAAATGGGGAATCCGGCGCACACTTTTTTTGTTATTTTATCCGGAGACTTTATGATTTATTTTTGTGATGGAACAGCGTTCACCCTTCATCAACGCGGCGAAATAACCGGTTGGTCAACAGTGGTTCGTCCCTATCAATATACAGGAACGGCTGTGGCATTGACTGCTGGTGAAGTGCTGACATTTGATGGCAGCGAACTATTGAGACTTGTTCAGGGCGATGCTTCTTTAGGAGATAAACTCATGGGTAAAGTGTATGCAAACATTGGCGAGCGTATTGCCTTTGCACAAAGTAGATCAACCGATGTACAGAACCAATGAGTCAAATTCAATTCATATCAGTTACTGACGACTCATAAACGGAGGAATGCTTATGTATGGACTGGAAGCCATTTCACATAACAATGGTTGGGCCATTTCAGTGGTTGGGGGTATGATTGTTTTTACAGGTCTTTTATCATTATCTCTGGTTATTCGTTTGTTTCCTAAAATCATAGCACTTATTGAAAACAATGGAACACCGAAACCCAAAAAAGAACTGAAAAAAATAAGTAAACCCAAAATACCTGCTCCTGTCATAGATAATAATATCAAAGAAGCGGTTCGACAATATCGTCATTTGATATCCTGGATGGGCGAACCTTTTTCACTCCCCCGATTGATAGAGCTATCAGAAAAAAGAGGCCTTGCACGCCCCTACGCAACTATCAGTCAGTTAATTCATGCGAATATCATTCAACCCGATGGCAAAGGACTGTTTTTATGGCATACTGAGTGATCGGCGAAGCACGTATAACTTCTCCATAAGATTCATCAAAAAAAGAGGATAGACAATGGATGAAATACTAAAATTATTTGCCAATTTTTGGTCAAATACCGGTTTTGCTCTGGCAGATTACAGATATATTATCATGATTGCTGTCGGACTCGTATTTATTTACCTGGGGATTGCCAAACACTACGAGCCCCTGCTTTTAGTTCCCATTGGTTTTGGAATATTGATGGGTAACATTCCAGTCTTTAAAGGGTTGGGGTTGGCTATTTATGAAGACAACAGTGTATTGCATTATTTATATTGGGGCGTAAAATCAGGGGTTTATCCGCCGCTAATTTTTCTGGGCATTGGTGCTATGACAGATTTTTCCACCATGCTGGCCAGGCCCACATTGATGTTGTTAGGTGCTGCGGCTCAAATGGGTGTATTTTTAACTTTTTTGGGAGCATTGTTCCTAGGTTTTCCACCCAATGAAGCGGCCTCTATTGGCATTATTGGAGGAGCTGATGGGCCTACAGCTATTTTCTTATCAGCCAAGCTTGCTCCCTCACTGATTGGACCGATTGCTATTGCTGCATATTCTTATATGGCTTTGGTTCCGGTCATTCAACCCCCCATTATGCGATTGTTAACAACACGAAAAGAGCGATTGATTCAAATGGAAGAACCTCGAGAAGTTTCCAAGCTTGAAAAAATTATTTTTCCCATTGTTGGTTTCTTGATGTGTTGTTTTCTTGCTCCAGCAGCCTTACCACTTTTGGGAATGCTCTTTTTTGGCAATTTGCTTAAAGAATGTGTTGTTGCAGAACGATTGGCTCAAACAGCTCGAACGTCAATTATTGACACTGTCACAATACTTTTAGGTATTACTGTCGGCGCAAGTACCCAGGGGGATGTATTTCTTACATCAAGTTCTGTAGGGATTTTTATTTTAGGCGCGGTTTCATTTGGAATTGCAACAGCATCCGGGGTTATTTTTGCAAAAATTATGAATGTATTTCTAAAAGTTAAGATTAACCCCTTGTTAGGTGCAGCCGGCGTATCAGCGGTTCCAGATTCTGCACGTGTGGTTCAGGTGGTCGGACAGGAAGAAGATCCCAGCAATTTTCTTTTAATGCATGCCATGGGACCAAATGTCTCAGGTGTTATCGGATCAGCGATTGCTGCGGGTGTGCTTTGGAGCTTTATGCAGTAAACGAATATGGTTACAAGGATTTAAGACTAAAAAAGCTGGCCAACAACGATTAGAATGATTGAAATTAAAAAAGCGAGGTATATTTCATACCTCGCTTTTTTTACATATAAAACAAGCAACGATAATCTATAATCCTCATGAAGAATGAATGAGTTGTTATTCGCCTTTCGTTCATTCAATCTTTTAATTAAAATGTTCATAGCTGTTGTTTTTTTCTTCGGATTTGAGGCACATCTTATTTCAAAACACTTTTTATCTCATTGACAAAACAAATGGGATTAGCTGTTACATTTTTAGGTTGTTTTGTATATAAAATATGATATTCTTAATGGGGCGCATTCCCAAAAAGTCGGACTTTTGATTTGAACAAATACCAATAACAAACCTATGTCCGAGAACGTGTAGGGGCAGGCCCCTGTGCCTGCCCTCAAACAAAAATCGAAATCAAACCTATGAACGAATACAAATCATTCAGCCTTGGACATAGGTT
>PEAL01000579.1 GCA_002753725.1 Deltaproteobacteria bacterium | reverse complement strand
ATATCCGGTGCGCATTCAAATGGGTATTTTCAGGAAGATGAAGGCTTTCAAAAAGAACCTTGTTTAAGAACGTACATAACGGCAATAGTAGATTCTGAGACACAAGCTGTGTGGCACTTACTTGTAGACTTATCCGAAAACTTATGATCGCTTACTTATTCACATTTATCGAAAATCCGTGATAGTTGCCTTCCTTTGCGGTTTCTTGTTAGCTTTCACTGGCATCGAGCTTTGATGCGTTAAGCGTGTATGCCCAACGCCATCCCAGCTTCTGTGTGGGTATAAACCCATGTTGATGAAGACATTCAGCAACGTCATGTGCCTGTTCGAAATCAGGATCTGGGTGGTGCTCAGTTATCGAAAGCACACCATTTGCCTTTAAAACTCTATATGCTTCCGATAGGAACGACTCACGTTCTTCAATCTCCCCGAACACAGTAACCAAAAATATTGCATCGAAAGATTCATCCTCGAAAGGAAGAGACTTTCCATCAGATTGTTTTGTTGTAAAGTTTGCGATGCCTGCCGCTTTGAGTTTATTAGCGCTTTTTTCAAGCATTTCAGGCTGGACATCAAGAAGCGTCAAGTTGCCATCTGGAATACGCTTGGCTACCTGCACGCTGTAATACCCAGAACCTGGACCAATTTCCAGAACATGAGCATTAGGCTTAACTGGTAGTCGTTCTGCTACAGTGTTCGCTGACATGATTAAACCCCGTCCCGGAAGATCAAGGAACCATGTCATTTGGTGGGGATAGACACCTCGACCGAATGCTTGGGACCAGATACGGATTTGGTCATATAGTTTCATAATGAACCTTTTTAATTATTTCAGTGTTATATGCCACATTTATGGCAAGAAAATAGTCAGAAGGATAAAGATAATCTTCACCACTTTCATCAATTATCCTTAGGTCTCCATCTCTATATGCTTCTTTATCAGGTAGCACTCGATGTAATTCGAGGGAGGCAGGATAATCAGTATTAATAATACATATTGCAAACGAATCAAATAATAAAATTTTCTGAATAAATCAAGTTTTTTTGGGAGCGAACATCGACGCAACACAAGAGCGTCATTTGCTTAAAATGACTGTTCATTTACATTTATTTGTTTTATTTTTTTTTCTAAGATGATATCTTCTTTCGTTATTTTACTTTAGATTTAGACGTTTTGATCTGAACAGACCGGAGCTAAAGTGTCTCTAACGAAATAATTGCCATGTTAAGGAATCAAAATTTAATAACGTTCTCTTGGTGGAGTCCCAAAGCTTTAGCTTTGGGAGTTACAGAAAAACAACGCATTGAAAAGCTAAGGATCTCCCAAAGCTAAATCTTTGGGACTCCACCCAAGGGGCTTCAAATGGGAAAATTATTTAATCGCGATTCCTAAGGATGAGACCATATGAACGAGAACAATGAACAGAATGGACATCAATTAAGACAAATTTTATTCCGTCATATTGATGATATGTCTGATCGTGAGCGATCAGATCTTCTAACATATATAGAAACGAAAAAAAACAGTGAAACCAGTACATTGCCTGAAAAAAGAAATTTTACCAGACATGATTGCAATTTACCCGTAAAGATAACCTGTTGCCATAAAAACGAAAGAGTTGATCCTGTCCCCAGCGATGGTATCATCCAAAATATGAGCTTAGGGGGTGTGCTTCTATTGACTGATAGTGACTTTTATATTGGAGATACTATAGAAATGGTTTTTCAACTCCCAGATAATACCTGTCCTATAGAGGCTACTGGAATAGTTGTCAGAAAAATACTCTCTGGAATTGGTATTCGCTTTGATGCGTTTGACATTCATACTGGTTTTGCGGGTTCAATATTTTGTTATATTAAACAAGGGCTTGACGTCAGAGAAAATAACGAATTTGTATGATAAAACATAGTGAAATCATAGAATGGCCAATGTTACAATCATTTGCCAGCCATTCTTGAACGCAGGTTTATGGAAAAATGAAAATATTCAAATTTATCAGCTCACCGGTGATCTTTCCTATTATTTTTTTTACCCTTGTTATTTTGGTAGGGTCTATTCTTCTTCATACCACTGGAATGAACACGGTTGATAACATATCTTGGACAGATTCAATCTTTACAGCGACTTCAGCAGCCTGTGTTACAGGATTGACTGTTGTTGATACGGGTTCTTGCTTCACCACATTTGGCCAAATCGTGATTGTCTGTTTGATTCAAATTGGCGGGCTTGGGATCATGACTCTTACCAGTCTTTCCATTTATCTCTGGCGGCGGAGAACAACAATCGCGGACAGAATTGCTGTGGGGCAGATTTTATTGCATGATACCAGTTTTAACCTGGGCAAATTCCTCATTGAAATCGTCAGTTGGACATTTATTATTGAATTCATGGGTGCTCTCTTAATCTACCTGATAGCACCAGAATCTTTTTCACCATTTTCAGCCATTTTTCATTCTATTTCTGCTTATTGTAATGCAGGATTTTCATTATTTTCCGATAATCTTACCTTATGGCAAGGAGACTGGACAATCAACCTTGTCTTTATGACATTGATTATCCTTGGAGGTATCGGATTTTCAGTCTTTATTGAATGTAAAAATTATATTAAGCAAAAATTTTTAACCCCTCGTATTTCAAACCTTTATCAAGTGAGCTGGTATTCAAAAATTGTATTACGAACCAGTATCTTTTTAATTATTTTCGGTTGGATAGCCATTTATTTGTCTGAATTTGTTGGATACAACCGAATAATGGCAATGGATGACGCTCTGTTGACATCCTTGTTCCAATCAGTGACATGTCGAACAGCGGGCTTTAACACGATCAATATTGGTCAGATGACAAATGTTTCTTTGGCGATCATTCTTTTTTTGATGTTTATAGGTGGCGCTCCGGGCTCTTGTGCTGGAGGAATAAAAGTAACAACCTTTCGTGTTATGGCGGCGACAATTATTTCTGAATTGAAAGGCAAAAAACAGGCGGTGATCGGAAAATTTGCGATCAATGAAACGGCTGTTAAAA
>PEAL01000578.1 GCA_002753725.1 Deltaproteobacteria bacterium | reverse complement strand
GGGATACAATGGCCAATCCCAAGCCAGTACTTTTTTCTCCGGCTGTACTTTCCACGCTTGTTCGCTGAAAAGGCGCAAATAAGTCATGAATTTCATTTTCGGGAATCCCCTGGCCATTATCTTTGACAGAAATAACAATCTGTCCTTCTTTTTTTTCAATAAACACCTGAACGACACCACCAGAATGGGTATATTTGATAGCATTGCTGATCAAATTGTTCATAACCTGCTGAAATTTTGATGCATCCAAAGGTATTAAAGGGAAAGTGTTGCTATTGTCATAGTGAAAATCAAGGGTTATGTGCTTTTTCATGGCAAAATGTTTGTTGAAAAGTACATTTTTTTCCAGCAAGCGGGTAACGTCTTCTAACTTTTGGTTGAGCGTCAATTTACCAGATTCTATATGCGCAATATCCAAAAAATCATTGACAAGATTCAGCATAAATTCACTGGCACTTTTTACCGCAGCAATCATCTCTTTCTGTTCTTCATTCAGCGGTCCCAAATCTTCTTCAATGAGCAGTTCACTGGTATTGAAAATTGCACCCATTGGATTTCTAAGATCATGAGCTGCCATACCCAGAAAATAATTTTTTTGTTCATTGAGTTTGGCCAGTTCAATATTTTTTTGTTCAAGCTCTCGTTGGGTCATAATCAATTCGCGATTGACCTGTTCTAATTCATAATTTTTTTGAATGGCATTTTCATAGGTGGAAAATAAAAGGTCGATGATCTGCATGCGACTGGATGTAATAAAGTGTTTTTTTCCCGCAAAAACAATTTCAATGCCCATCTCTGACATACCGTTGAAGCGGAGTTCTCGATTAACCAATATGTTTTGAATGCGTGAGATTAAAAATTTTTCATTATACGGTTTGGTGACAAAATTATCTGCACCACATTCCAGGGCCTCAATAACATCCTGTGGGTCTGAAAGCGATGTTAACAATATAACCGGTATGTCCTTGAGTTGTTCATCAATCTTTATTTGCCGGCAGAGTTCATATCCATCCATTTCCGGCATAATAATGTCGCTGATGACCAGGGTAAAGACTTTCTCTTTTAAAAGTACCAGGCCAGCTTTACCATTATTGGCAATCTGAGTTTCGTATCGATGCTTTTCAAGACTGTCCTGAAGGCGAAGGGCCTGAGTCAGACTGTCTTCAATGATAAGAATGCGAACGTTACGACTATCCATATAATTATCCAATCCAATAATTCAAACGGCTGATAATATCATCTGGTGCAAGCACATACCGTGCAGCATCCAGACGAACGGCTTCTCCAGGCATGCCAAATACAATGGATGAATTTTTATCCTGGGCAATAGTCATGGCATTTCGATCTCTCATTTTTTTTAATTCTTCAGCACCATCTTTACCCATTCCGGTTAGCAGAACGGCAATGGCTTTACTACCAAAGGCGTCACAGACAGACCGAAATAAAAAAGAAACCGATGGTCGAATACTATGTTCTGGAGAGTCATTGCTTAACACTATCGTTTTATTTCTTTTTATCCCCATATGCAGATTGTCTGGAGCAAAATAGATATTCCCGGGTTCGATGAATTGATTGTCTTTTGCAATATGAACAGGAAAAGGTGTAGACTTTTCGAGCCAATCAACGAGACCATTCAAGAATCCAGATGCTATATGTTGTACCACAACAATGGGTACGCTTAAACGGGGTGACAGTTGTGAAAAAATTTGCTGAAGCACTGGAGGCCCTCCAGTCGATGCGCCAATAGCCAATAATTCATAATGCGACGTTTTAGCGGAAGGCTTTCTTTCAGCAGTTCCTATTTGTTGTGGCCCCTGTGAGGTACCCATCTTCGGACGTCTTCGGATAACCTTGACTTCAGACATCAGTTTGATGGTGTTGACCATTTCTTTGACGTCATTTCTAAAATCAATCGTTCCAATACCTTTTGGTTTTTTTACCCCGGCGACAGCTCCTACTTGAATCGCTTTAAAAGTAGTTTCAACTTCTTCCGGGATCCAGGCAGCACTGACAATAACAATGGGGACAGGATGGGTTTCCATGATATGTCTCGTGGCTTCATAGCCATCCATGTTGGGCATCTGAATGTCCATTGTCACGACATCTGGATTTGTGGCTTGAACTTTTTCAATGGCCTCAAAACCATCACAGGCTTCACCAACAACCAGAAACTCACCATCCATGAGAAATATTTCTTTTAGATATTCCCGAATCGTTAAAGAATCATCAACAATGAGAACTCGAATCATATTTTTCTACTTTCAATGTGTTGTTCATCCATAGTTAATAACAAATTACAGTTAGTCCAGAGTTATACCCAATTCAGCCAATTTTTTTTCTAATGCTAATGCGTGTCTTTCTGCATTATCAGCACGTTTTTTTTCATTATCCGCGCGTTTTTTTTCCCTCTCAGCACGTTTTTTTTCATTCTCAGCACGCTTCTTTTCCTGCTCAGCTTTTTTCTTTTCATTCTCAGCGCGCTTCTTTTCCTGCTCAGCTTTTTTCTTTTCGTTATCAGCGCGCTTCTTTTCATTATCAACACGCTTCTTTTCATTCTCAGCACGCTTCTTTTCCCGCTCAGCTTTTTTCTTTTCATTCTCAGCGCGCTTCTTTTCCCGCTCAGCTTTTTTCTTTTCATTCTCAGCGCGCTTCTTTTCCTGCTCAGCTTTTTTCTTTTCATTCTCAGCACGCTTCTTTTCATTATGAACTTTTTTTTCAGACTTTTGCAAATCAACTTTTACATAATTTTTATAAATTGGATCATTTTTCAGTTCAGACATTTCAGGTCTTGAATACAGATCTTCTATTCTAAATTGAAAATTTTTCAAAACCTCTGATTTTATTACTCCATCAACAGGTTTAATGGGCTGATATTTTCCATTTTTCAATCGAAAGAAATGCGTATGCTTGCCTTTTCTATCCAAAATAAAATATTCTTTGACGCCGGCTTGTTCATATTCTTTTTTTTTTCTTATTGTATCCCGTTCGATTTCAGATTTCCTACTGTCTGATAAAAAAAGTTCATAATGAAAAGA
>PEAL01000095.1 GCA_002753725.1 Deltaproteobacteria bacterium | reverse complement strand
CAAATAGTCAAGTTTTGTGGTTGCGGGTGTGGAAGGCGCGTTACCGACGGTCGTGGCAGGGTTGGTATCTAAACCGGTCATCGCCGTTCCAACAAGTGTTGGATACGGATTGAGTTTAAACGGTCTGGCAGCCCTTTTGGGAATGCTCAACAGTTGTGCTTCGAATGTCGCGGTGGTAAATATCGACAATGGATTTGGAGCGGGATACATGGCTTCAGTGATCAATCGCAAGGAATGAGGAAAATATGGAAATACAATTTTTAGGGACAGGGTCAGCGTTTTGTTTGCATAATTATCAAAGCAATTTACTTATCAAAAAAAATGATCAGCTGCTTCTTGTGGATGCTGGTGGAGATTTGCGTTTTTCGCTAAACAATGTCGGATATTCCATTCGAGATATTGATGCCCTTTATATCAGCCATCTTCACAATGATCATATTGGTGGTATGGAATTTATTGCCCTCTTTACTTATTTCGATCCCACACGTCTTCCGTTGAAACTGTTTATCCATCAAACACTTATCAAAGAATTGTGGGAAAATGCATTAAAAGCGGGTTTATCTTCCGTTCAAAACAAAATGTTGACCCTGGAAGATTATTTTAATGTCCACCCTATTGCCTCAGATCATATTTTTGAATGGCAGGATATCCTGTTCACGCTTATCCCGACAACCCACATGTTTAATGGCCAGTTAACCATTCTTACCTATGGATTGATGATTCACGACAAATCCTCTGGCTCTCAGGTTTTTTTTACAGGAGATACACAGTTTTATCCCAAAAGTATTCAAACCGCCTATGATCAATCAAATATCATTATTCACGACTGCGAAACCTCAGTATTTAAAAGTGGCGTTCATTCCCATTATGATGATATCAAAACCCTTGACCAGCAAATAAAAGCCAAAACATATCTATGGCATTATCAGGATAATGTTGTGATGGATTTCGATATCTGGCAGAAAAAAGCACAGCATGATGGTTTTCGAGGATTTGTTGCAAAAGGAGATCGTTTGACTGTGACCGAGAATGGCGTCAGTCGTTACAAATGACATTTATAATTATAGGTTCCGGTTATTAAATAAGGATAAAGATGATCCAAAATTATTTTCCTGATGTGCATGAAAGTCAATCAAATCCCCTGACAACCAATTTAATTTTATTAATGTGTTTATGGGTTCCGCTGAATATCATCATTGCTCTGTACCCTTTTATCAACGATACACCACTGATTTTTTTCGATGTCTGGATTTTTTTTATCTTTGGATATTGGATAGCATATCAGGTTTTTTTTCGATCCAATGATCAAATGATGATTATCAGAACCTATTTCAATTATTTTGTCGTATTAATTCCTTGTACTTTAATGTTTCAATGCTTACCGATACCCGCCCATGCAATTAAACTTCTTTCTCCAAAAACCTGGCTTGATGCACAATTGATCACAATTCAGGCACCCTGGATTTTTAAGATATCTCATGGATGGGGAAATCTTACTTATTTCTCTGACAAGACCCTCCTTCTTTCTAATCATGGAATTGCTTGTGTGATGCTTTTTTTATTGCTCGTTCATACAATAAAAACCCGAGTGCAATTAAGCATCATTCTCTACAGCCTATTGGGCGCTTTAATCGCAGGAACGATAGCCGCTTGTTTGTTCTTTTATGACTGGGAACAAAAAAAATCCTTTTCTTCTATGAACCATCACATAGCTATTATGATCCATATAATGATCCCCATGTGTCTTGGACTGTTGATGACATACTATCGGCAAAGCAAAAAGCCTGTTTTTAAAACGTTTTTTTATAGCATTAAAATGACATTTAACCATCTCGTCTCCGGCCAACATGCAAATTTAATGAAAGTTGCCTTGATGATGATGATATTCTTCGGCTTTGTTTTATTATCCAACTCTTTTGGATTGAAACTCCTTTCATTAGGTATTTCTATTTTTTTGGGTGGGGTGTTATTCATAAATAAAAAGAAAATGCGTTCTCAAGTCTTTGTCTGGTGTATTTTAGGACTGGGGACAGGTATATATGCTTTGGTTTCAAATCATAGTCTCACAAACTTTTCTTTTAATTCTTTAATAAGTTCTGTTGCAAAAGATTATCCGCTCACAGGTATCGGTTTCGGAGCACTACCCATTGTTATATCAAAATATGCTGATTTAGACTGCAATAGCCAAACCTTTCATGGCAATCTATACAGTGGATGGCTAAAATTACTGGCAGAGATGGGATTGATCAGTATGGGGATATGCTTAAGTTCTTTATTTTTATTCATTTTTCGTATGTATGGTATGTGGATCAAGAGGCAAAACTCATATAGCAATGGCTGGGCTTTAGGTATACTGACAGCTTTAGTGGGCGTAGGATTATTTGGCATTGGATATGGTTTTGGCAACCCCTATATCGTTCTTCCTGTCATCACAGCAGTTGCTGCATGTGGTTTTTTGGTTTTACATGCCGGGCACCATTCATCACGCCGACCCTTTTTTTATCGAACACTATCAATTCAGCGGAAACACTGGCAAACACGATTCATTTCAGCATTGCTTCTGATCTTTGTCATTGTCGGAATGGGTCAACTTATTTTTTATACAAAAATTTCAAATTATGAACCCGTCGATACTTACTCGGAAACAGAACGTATTCAACAAATAAAAAGAAATATGTTCAATCCTTATTTGTGGCATGATATGGCAAAATGGTATCGTACTCAAGATAAAGATCCGGTGAATCATATGAAATTATATCTTCCACATGCAGATGTTTGTTATGAAATCGCATCTTTTCTGGCTCCGAAAAACACTCAAATTGTATTAGATACGGCATTATATTGGGTCTGGCGCAGTCAAATGCTTGAAACTTTATCCACAACATCATTATCGGAAACACAACAACGAATTCCGAAAACGCAGGATCAAGGCATTCGATACTTTCAAAATAAATTTCAAACAGTGCTGAATCAAAATCCTGACAAAATAAAATTCATTGTAGATGCCATATGGGAATGGTATGAAAGTGATACCATCGTATTGGACGCTATACCTGAAAAATCAAAAAAATTAAGACAAGTAGCTCTGGAGTATGTATTATTACATAAACAATGATCCGCTTTTTAAACAGATACCGATGATCCAAAATTTTTGGCGAATGATGGTAATATTGTTTTTTGCCGTACATCCTTGCCCGCTTTATAGTGATGTGATAGATATTCAATCTCAGCTGACAGTCAATCAGAGTGCAGATCAGCTTACTTTAGCGTTGGAACTTTCCAACAAAGGTTCAATAAGAGCAATTGATGTGTCTGTGGCCATACAATTTTTAGAAACAATGCAACAATCAAAAATTATTGACTGTTTTACAAGTGGGCAGACAAAAACCATCAGAATGAATGTTGCGGTTCCTGAAGACAAGAAAGGCGCTTTTCCCCTGATATGTGAGATACAGTTTCATGATGATAATTTATTTCCATTTTTTTCTTTGTATTGTACAAATATTTATCTTCGTACCCGGAAATTTAGTGAAACATTAACCGCAACCATAAAGGATATCTACATTTCTGATCAACAAACAGTCAGTGTTCTCGTTCAAAACAATGAATCAAAAGATCAAAATATTATAGCGCGTATCATTTTACCGGGTGCATTGACATGCAAAAATGATTCACGCAATATTGTTCTAATGAATGCTCCACTTGAAACGGTTTTGTTTCAAATTTTCAAAAAAGATGCATTACCAGCTTCACATCATAGGGGGTATGTTCTGATGAACTATATAAAAAACAGTATTCATCATTCTATCATTACACCTTTTTCAATTCATGTTGACTCAAATGAAATGAACGGGCACTTGACAAAAAAATATTTATTATGGGGATTTACAGGGCTGACACTCATTTGGATTCTTATTATTTCAATTTACTCGAGAGTTAATGCACGGCGTCCATAAAGTCCATTTGTCTATTTTTATTTGGATGACGTCAATCATACATCCTTCAAGACTTTCGAGCAATTTATATTTTCAGGGAGGTATAACATGGCCCAAACTGGTCATGATGCTAAGGAAAAAATATTGATTGTGGATGATGTTCCATTAAACATCCACATGGTGAAGGATATTCTTTCAGAAAAAGGATATCTTCTTTCAACAGCAACAAATGGTCGGGACGCGCTAGAAAAAACGCAGTCAGAAGACTTTGATCTGATTCTACTGGATGTTCGCATGCCGGATATAGACGGTTTTGAGGTCTGCAAAAGAATACGCGCTAAACCAGAAATAAAAGATATCCCTATCATTTTTCTTACTGGCGAAGATGAAGCCAGGAGCATTATCAAAGGCTTTGAAGTCGGTGCAATGGATTATGTTACCAAACCGTTTTACAGCACAGAGCTTCTTGCAAGGGTAAGAACCCACCTGGAACTGAGTCATTCAAGAAAAGCATTAAAAAATATAAATTTACGCCTTATCCATGAAATTGATGTCAGAAAAAAAATTGAGGAAGAATTGCGATCATCTAAAGATGAATATCAGTTCCTTGCAGAGCATGATAATTTAACAGGACTATATAATACCCGCTATTTATACCAAACCCTCAATCGGATGATCAAAGAAAACAACCCTGAGGATCTCCCCTTGTCCCTGATTTTTATGGATATTGACAACTTCAAATGTGTTGTTGATACCTATGGTCATTTAAATGGTAGCCGGGTCATACAG
This sequence comes from Deltaproteobacteria bacterium, assembly GCA_002753725.1. GTDB lineage: Bacteria > Desulfobacterota > Desulfobacteria > Desulfobacterales > Magnetomoraceae > Magnetomorum. The sequence goes on along the minus strand of PEAL01000095.1, from coordinate 11,723 downwards.
GAAGTGGCGCGAAGTATTCTCACAACGATAGTTCCGCCATCATTTGCTGTTGCGTATGCTGGAGATGAGTTTGTCATTGTGTTGCCAGGATATGATCGCGACAATGCGGTGTTGAAAGCGGAAACCATCAGAGAATGCTTACGAAATACAACGTATTTATCATCAAAAAATTTTGCTGTTCACCTGAGTGCAAGCTTTGGCATTGCAATATATCCAGATGATACATCTGACCTGACCCGCCTGCTGAGCCTGGCAGATCAGGCCATGTTTGATGTCAAGGCACATGGCAAAGATGCTGTATGTGCATCAGATCAAGTGTGACAATTTAAAAGTTTATTAAAAAGCTGAAAATACTGGCATCCTCAAAAAAGATACTTTTTGTTTAATGATTTGGGTTGCTTTTTTGTAAAATATACATTATGAATTGCCCTCAGAAAATAATAACAACTAACAATTTTATTTTAATTTATTTTATACGGCAAGAAATGTTCCATTAGAGATAGTGTTTGAATCTTTTTGGTATATACTTCCTTGATGATTTGGATATTATTCTTTCCGCAACATTCTCACTCATGAAAAAAATGAACGTCTTCAATGATATAATTATGACCTTTTTTATAAAAAAATATTGAAATTTTGAGGAGGGCTTGAGTGCGATCTCAATGCAGTACGATTCATAGAACTGTAATCATTTGCTTCATTATTAGTTTTTTAATGAATCTTATTGTCATCTTTTCTGCTCAAGCTAAAACTGGAATAAAATATTTAAAAATGGCCAGTCTGGCCCCTAAAAATGTTGGATGGGCCAGAAATATTCGTAATATTATGCATCCTGCTTTGGATCGTATCACCCACGGTAAACTGAAATTGAAATGGTTTTGGGGTGGAATCATGGGTGATGACAAAGATTATATTGAAAAAATGAAATCCGGTAAGTTAGATGGCGCAGCTCTGACGTCTTATGGTATGATACTGGCTTGTCCGGAGATGGCTGTTCTTGAGTTACCCTTTTTATTCAATAATTATGATGAAGTTGATTATATCCGAGAAAAAATGTGGAAAGAATTTGATGTCATTGCGGAAAAAAATGGTTTTAAAATGTTAATCTGGGCAGATCAGGATTTCGATCAGATTTATTCTGTCAATTATCGCATGAATCAGTGGACAGACTTTCAACAGGCAAAAATCATTCAGTGGAATGGAATTGTTGAGAAAAAAACCTTCGAAGCGCTTCATTTGTCATTTGTGTCACTGCGTGTTTCAGAAATTTATCCTGCCATTCAACAAAACATCGCCAACACCTACATTGGTCCAGCCATATGGACGGTGGGCAGTCAACTTTACCCCATCTTTAAACATGTCAACCCAATCAAATTAAGATATTCTCCTGCTGGCGCATTGATCACCCTGGATGTTTGGAACTCTCTTCCAAAGCATTACCGAGATGCATGGGAAGATATTCGAAAAAAAGAAGGCAATCTATTTTGTCATAAAACTCGTAAAGATAGTGACAAAGCTTTTCAAGCAATGGAAAAGTATGGCATGCAGGTATCCACAACCGATTCTGCAACCATAAAGATATTAAAGGAACAGAGCCTCCCGTTAAGGAAGCAACTGGCAGGTACTTTGTATTCACAGGCAATTCTGGATGAATTGCTCAAACATTTGTCTGAATTTAGATCAAAGGAGACAGAGTAATGAAAACGTTTTTCCAAATCTTTCTTTCTTTCCACAGTGCATTTGTAACCATCGAAAAGGTGTGTATATGCATCTTGCTGTTTACAATGATTTTCTTTTCATTTGGTCAGGTCGTTTCACGAAATCTTTTTGGCATTGGTTTTCCCTGGATTGATATTATGCTCAGAATTGAAATTTTATGGTTAACCTGTATTGGTGCGGCATTGGCAACACAGTTCAATGAGCATATTAAAATTGATTTTATCAATAGCTTTCTAAAATCTAATACATTGAAAATGTATATTGAGGTTGCATCTTATGTGTTTGCGTTCTTGATTTCCATTCTTTTGTTTATGGCAGCTAAAGATTTTATTGATTCCATGCGAGGGTTTGATAATCCTCCCTGTACCCTGGTTCAAGGTATTCCCGACTGGAATTTTGATCTGATCATTCCTTATTGTTTTTTGACGATGGTCATTCGATATCCCTTGCATATTATCAGTGTCTTGGAAAGAGGGCCTTCAACAATGCAAGATGATCAGGATCTGTCTATGGTTTGATTGCATCAAACATGCAAATAAAATAGCGTAATAATTTTTTTATAACCATCAAATGAGAGGTGAAAACGAAAGATGAGTATTATTTTTTCAATTCTTCTGATCGGCCTTGTACTTGGGGCTATTGCCTGTGGCGCACCTTTGTATACCATTATCGGCGGTGGCGCAGCTCTTTTATTTAAATTTGTTGCTGACGGGAAAATTGCATTTATTTTGACAGATATGAAAAAGGTCATGACAGCACCAGGAATTATTTCCATTCCTCTGTTTGTCTTTGCAGGCTTCATATTTGCGAAAAGTAAATCATCGTCCCGCCTCATTCGCCTTTCCGATGCCATGATCGGTTGGATGCCCGGTGGTTTAGCCGTTGTCACTGTTATGGTAAGCACTGTTTTTACCGCTTTAACCGGTGGTAGTGGTGTGACAATCATTGCATGCGGAGGGATTTTACTGCCAGCGTTGATCAAAAACCAGTATGATGACGATTTCTCGCTGGGTCTGGTTACATCGGCTGCCAGTTCAGGCGTTTTGTTTATCCCAAGTCTTCCAATCATTATTTATGGTGTAATTGCTGAAGTGGATGTTTCTCTTCTCTTTATTGCAGCAACCATTCCGGCAATTCTTATCATGATGAGTCTTGTACTCTATGGGATTTATTATGGTGCAAAAACAAAAGTACCAACAACAAAATTTTCTATTCAAAATTTACTGGAAAGTCTCTGGGAAATCAAGTGGGTCTTACCCCTTCCTTTCATTGTGATTGGCGGTATTTATGGTGGTTTTATAACTGTCAGTGAAGCTGCCTCTGCGACAGTGGTATATGCACTGATTTCAGAATGTCTGATATATCAGGAAATATCAGCAAAAGAACTGATTCAGGTTTCGATCCAGAGCATGCGTACCGTAGGAGCGATTCTGATGGTATTGGTTGCGGCTCTTGGATTGACCAGCTTTATGGTTGATCAGGACATTCCGCAAATGGCGGTTGAGTTCATTTCAGAGACCATTTCCAATAAATACGTGTTTCTGTTATGCTTAAACGGTATTCTACTGGTTGTGGGTTGTTTGATGGACATTTTTTCTGCTATTGTTGTCATGGTTCCATTAATCAAACCGATGGCCGCACAGTTTGATATTGATCCGCTGCATTTGGGGGTCATTTTTCTTGCCAATCTGACTGTTGGCTATATCACGCCACCTGTTGGTATGAACCTTTTTATATCCAGTCTGCGATTTAAAGCACCTGTTATACGACTCTACAGAGTTGTTATTCCAGCGCTGATCATACTGATTCTTACGCTTGTATTGATAACATATATTCCCTGGCTGAGCACATTTCTTGTTCAGGCATTTGGACTGCAAAAAGAAGCGATCTTATTGTAATGTTTTCGTTCAATGATAGATAATCATTGTTCATTATTAGATATTGAAACAGAAAGGAGCATTATGAGTATCAAGTGGAATCGACTGTTTAATGTAATGAAGGGATGGATGATTTTTTCTCTTCTAATGGGGGCAACCGGATGCACCAGTTATTACAAAATGGCAACCCGCGTGGGTATTGACGTTGGTGTTGCCCCGGCTGTTTCTCACATGATTGATGCCATCAAGGACACAAAAAGTGGACGACTGGCAGAAAAAGGTTTACCTGACCATCTGATGATGGTTACAGGTATGGTTGAACTTTCACCAAATAATTTCAGGTTGTTGAGTGAAGTGGCTTTTCTTTATTGTTCCTACGGGCTCTTTATGGAAGAAAAAGAGCCTGAATTTGCCAAAGAACTGTTTGCCATTGGGCAAGAATATGGCATTCGCGCGTTGAAACAAAATCGAAAATTTCGAAAAGGTCTGGAAGCGGGTGAAAAAATATCCGATCTGGTTGGACATCTGGATAAAGGATATGTCAAACCCATTGTCTGGACAGGTCTTAACAGTGGACTTTGGATTGTTCACAACATGGACAATCCAGAAGCTTTGATGGGAATGGCAGATGCCATTGCTTTGATCAAACGATCCATTGAACTGGATGAAAACTTTTATCACGGTGCAGGGAAAATGTTTCTGGGGGCCTACTATGCATTACTTCCTGAGTATCTGGGGCTTGGGGGCGGTCCGGACAATTCCCGAAAAATGTTTGAACAGTCCAGAGCGGTTGAAAATGGAAATTTTCTGCTGGTGGATGTTCTCGAAGCGCGTTTTCTCTCCACAACGGTTGAAAATGAAGAGCGTTACGAAGAGCTTCTAAAAGGTGTTATTGCAAAAGATCCGACCGGTGTACCAGGCGTACGTTTAATCAATGAACTCGCAAAAATGAAAGCAAAATACTATCTGGAAAAGCAGTCCGACTTTTTCTAAAGAATTTATTTTTGTAAAAAAGTGATGCGGTATGAGCTTGCCGTAAACTTTCCTTATATAAAAAATTGCACGTATTGTTTTCAGACAAACGATCAGAAAACAATTATGATTGCATGTATTGTAAACCATATTTTTATTTTTCTAGGAGGAAATTTTCATGTTGAAAAATTCAAAAGTCTTTATGCTAATGGTTATGGTTTCTGTCATTTTTGGCTGGATGACATCATCAACAGATGCTTTGGCCAAAGCAACATGGCGTATTAAAGTCGCAACACTTGCTCCCAAAAGTGTTGGTTGGGCCAAAAACATCCGGTCGATTATGCACCCTGCCATCAGTCGTGCAACCGATGGAAATGTCAAGCTAAAATGGTACTGGGGTGGTGTCATGGGAGATGACAAAGATTATATTGACAAGATGAAAATCGGGCAGATTGATGGCGCTGCATTTTCAGGTCAGGGAACAGTTATCGCCTGTCCGGAAATGGCTGTTCTTGAATTGCCATTTATGTTTCGCAATTACGCAGAGGTTGATTATATTCGTGACAATATGCGGCTGACATTTGACAAAATTGCAGCAAAAAATGGCTATAAGCTGATCATCTGGTCCGACCAGGATTTTGATCAAATTTATTCAATCAAGTATGAAATGAATAAGTTGACTGATTTTCAAAATGCAAGAATTATCACCTGGTATGGAACTCTTGAACAAACTGTTTTGGAAACTCTGGGAGCCAGTCCTATTCCTGTGGGGGTTCCTGAAATTGTGTCATCCATGCGTCAAGGAATTGCAGATACTGTTATTGCACCATCGATTGCGGTTGTCGGTTTTCAAATGTATACCATTATTAAATATGTCAATCCAATGAACATTCGCTATTCTCCTGCCTGCTGTTTTGTTCGCCTGGAATTCTGGGATAAAATTGACATTTCCATCGGTTGCACGACTGATGGTGTTCGGACAAATGAAGCGGTCACTTTCAGAGAAAAATGCCGGGAAGATGGTCAAAAAGCTTATGATGCCATGTTGAAATATGGCATGAAAGAAACCAAATTAACCGGTGAACAACTGGATTTGATCCAGAAAAAATGTGAAACCGTTTGGGACAGTCTGGCTGGAAAATTATATTCAAAAGAATTATTGAAAGAAGTAAAAGACCGCCTGGCTGAATATCGCTCCAAAAAAGGTAAATAAATCCTTGATCTAAAAAATGTAAGGAGAAAATTATGCAAAAAAAAAGAAAGTGTCAGTTATTGTTGAGAATTCTATTAGCATTCTCGATCATGGCGACAGGCTCACTGGGCTGTGCCAGAATCAGTAAAATGGCAACCACAGTGGGGATCAACATGGGCATTGCACCTGCGATTCCATTGATGGTAGATAAACTCAAAGATACCAAAAGCGGACGTCTTGCGGAAAAAGGTTTTGCCGGCCAACTGCTGATGGTTACGGGATTTGTGGAATTATCCCCTAATAATGAAAAATTGCTGAATGAAGCTGCCTTTCTCTATTGTTCATATGGTATTTTTATGGAAGATAAGGAACCTGAGTTTGCAAAAGAGTTGTATGAAATTGGCAAAGATTATGGGCTTCGCGCATTGAAACAGAACAAAAAATTTAGAAAAGGCCTGGAACGGGGCGAAAAAATTTGTAATCTTGTCAAACACATTGGCAAAAGCCAGGTACCTGCTCTGGTTTGGACAGGACTGAATTCTGGTTTATGGATTGTTTTAAACATGGATGATCCTGAAGCTCTTATGGGAATGGCAGATACAATTGCTTTGATCAAGCGGTCTTTAGAACTGGATTCAACGTTCTATTATGGTGCCGGAAAAATGTTTTTAGGTGCATATTATGCAATGATTCCCGAATATCTGGGCCTGGGTGGCGGACCTGATAATTCCAAAAAAATGTTTGCAGAAGCACGTGCCGTTGAGAATGGAAAATTTTTATTGGTGGATGTGCTTAAAGCCCGTTATCTGTCAACAACGATTGAAGATGAAATCGGCTTTGAAAAACTTCTCAACGATGTCATTGCATCTGACCCAAGTGAGTTGAAAGGTATTCGACTGATCAACGAACTATCCAAAACTAAAGCGCGTTATTATTTGGAAAATAAAGGTAAATTCTTTTAGATTTTGATTTATTATTGAATTGACCGTGATTCGATTGATAGACCGGCGGTATGAATTTATTTTGTATCGCCGGTTTTTTTATATCATTTCTAAAGGTTTATCGATCACACAAAACAAGTTGATTTTTTGCTCTTCATGTTCAATTTCAATCTTTCCGCCCAAATCGTCAAACAACACATGTAAGTCATCCGCAGACCGATGAATCAAATCCCAGTCCAGAGCGATTCTCATTTCCCAGGCAGCGGGATTTCTATTGTCAAAATTACCAATAATCAACCGGCCCCCTGGTTTGACTGCTTTGTACAAACATTTTCCAGCAATTTTGGCAATACGATCTGAAAAATAATCAAACAGACCAGCGGTGTAAATAAGATCACATGAATTTTCATATAAACCATCTTGAATGATATTTTTGATGGCCAGGTTATGAAATTCAAAAATAAAGTTTGTTCCTTCTTGTGAGCTGATTTCATACATTTTTCGCTGGGCATATTTCAAAGCGTTGAGATCCTGGTCTAAAAAATGAAACTCCGCTTTTCTTGAATTGTATTTTTTGATTTCAGAAATAATACGCTGAACCTCAAATGCCGGTCCAGATGCAACTGTCAGGAATTTAGCTGTTTTTTCAGGTGGAATTCTTTCAAATACTTGCGCTATTTTTTCTGCCAGATATTCTGACCGATTTCGAACGGCCTGAGCTGCGGGTTTTTTGATCCAATAATAATGCAAACATTTTGCAAACAAGCTGTTTCCAGCAGCTTCGTTCCGATAAATCAAATTCATTGTTTCATAATCACCAGCATATCCCAATGGTTTGTAGTAGGAACGGGATGTAAAAGGATCTTCATAAATAAGACTTCGCATTCTGCGATGAAAAAATTTAACGCACAGGCGGATAGATTCCTGATCATGTTGATCAAAGCCTAAAACTGTTTGTAAAAATATGGGTGTGAAAATCTCGGTAAGATGCTGTGCAATGACCTGAGTAACGGTTGTTTCAATTAATTCAAGCTGTGAACGATCACTTTTATCCAACAATTTTTCAAGATCATCGACTTCTTGCTTTAATGACAACAACCATTCTTTTGCTTCATAAACTTTGCACCGAAACGCATAGGGAACCTTTTTTTCAGCCTCAATCATCTTTTTATAGTTTTTTATAATGGTTGAGGTATGTCTCAGTAAATCAATGACCTGTGTTTTGATGGATTCACCAATGATGGAAAAAGCGATATAATACAGGCCATTTTCCATCTGTCTTTGACGGATAAAATGAAGATTGAAAATACCTATTTCAAAATCTTCAAAATAGAACTGAGCACCTGTCGTTGATTCGTCAGGATCAAAAGGTTCACGCGTAGACAGTGCGACACCAAAAACAGAATAATTGACCACGTCATATTTTTTTCCATTAAGGTAAACATAGCAAACTTCACCATCATAGGTGGGTATTCGATCTTGCCGAACAACCGGTTTTCGATCCCCATAATCAATCTGCTTAACAATGAAATTTTCGTGAATCGAGTCTGAAGACATTGACATAAAATGCTCCTTCATGTTTATTTTTCTTATCATTAAAAAAAGCAAGATATATGCCGAAGAATATTAATTTTTCTGGGAAAAAGATTCAAAAGGACTCAAAATGAATGACAGGAAGAACAAACGTATATTTTTTTTAGAAAAAAATGGAAAAGGTTTGAAATCAGTGGTATTATGCGACTCAGAAACCACAATTTAATAATTTTCCTTAGTAAAATCAATATTAAAGGTTTGCAGAGAAGTCAAAAATATATGAAAAAAATTAAACGCTTCATTAAACGTTTGATACTCAATCCTTTTATTGCTCGATTATGTATCCGATGGCTATTACGATGGCACTCCTTCAGCTATAAATGGTCGGGATTGATGGCTTGCCAATTAAACGATGGTATACATCCCAAACATGGCATTCTTCAATATAAAGAATGGTTTTTATCTCAGATTTCACCTCACTGGACCGTGTTGGACATTGGTTCGAACATTGGCTTGATGCCTTATGTTTTTTCTCAAAAAGCTGAGTTTGTTTATGGAATTGAAATTGTCCCTGAATATAGTTGTATTGCAGAGTCAAAGCATGCAAATAACAATATTCGTTATTTTTGTGCAGATGCAACGCAATTTGATTACAGTCACTGTCGTCCCATTCACTGTGTTACGCTGTCCAACGTTCTTGAACATATTGAAAACCGTGTTGATTTTTTAACAGCACTTATCCAAAAAGTTCATTGGGCTGATACAGAAAAAAAATTGTTTATCATTCGTGTCCCCATGATTGATCGTGAATGGATTGTGCCATACAAACAGCAGATGGGGGTTGACTATCGACTGGATCCAACACACCATATTGAATATACATATGAAAAATTCGAACATGAATTAAAACGTTCAGGTGTTATTATACAAAGGTCTCACATCCGATTTGGTGAGATCTATGCTGTCTGTCAGGTGAAAAACGATTAGCAACGAAACCTCTATGGATTGTTTAACCTTATGAAATGCCATTTTATTTATAATGAATTATTAGAACCAGGTGGAAACGTTTTTTTGACAGGGCTTCAGAATAATTTTGAATCCAAAGGACGATATGCCAGAAAATCGGAAAATGCAGACATTTTTATGATGAACAGTTATAACAAAGTGGATCTGCTACTGAAATACAAGCGAAAATATCCAAATCATTTGTTTGTGCATCGTATTGATGGGCCGCTGAAAGGCTACGGTAACATTATCAACTGGCGCGATGACATTGTTCGATGGGTTAATCTCTATATTGCCGATGCCACTATTTTTCAGTCTCACTGGGCACAGGCGGAAAATCAACGTCTAAAAATTGTTTGTACGCCATTATCAACGGTTATTCCTAATGCCCCGAACCCTGCGATTTTCAATACTCTGAAACGCACAATTTATACGCCCATACGAAAACCCCGATTAATATCCAGTAACTGGTCCACCAACTGGCGAAAAGGCTTTGAAACAATTGACTGGCTGGATAAGCACCTGGATTTCGACCGATATGACATGACGTTTGTTGGCAAAGCCCCAATAGCTTTTAAAAATATTCGCCATATCCAACCGGTCAAAAGTAATGATATGGCATCCTGGCTAAAACAAAGCGATATTTATATTTTGGCAGCATCCAGAATCGAAGCCTGTTCAAATGCGCTTCTTGAAGCGCTTCATTGTGGTGTTCCAGTAATTGGTGTTAATTCAACGAGCAACCCTGAATTTATTGGGAATGGAGGAGAACTCTTTGAGGATCCTTCTGAAATTCCTCTGAAAATTGAAAAAATTCTTAAAAAGTATGCGATTTATCAGCGATCCATTCAAAATCCGAGACTCGCAGAAATTGCTGATCACTATTATTCTTTCATGGAATCTTGTGAAAAAGAGCGATGCAACAATACAATCAAAACATTAAGCCGTGTGCAATCTATTTACTTAAGATGTGTTGTTCTTGCATGGAAGATTATGGGAACAATTGAAGCCATGCGGCGTTATGAACGTTATTAAATTTTAGTTTCTAAGACAATAAAGGTTATCTCATGGCAGATTTTAATCACAATGCTTTTGAAAAATGATCGACAGTCTGATCAAGGTTTGATTCCAATATGCACATTTATAAACGAAGAGATTTTAAAAAGTCAGCACCTCTCCTTATTTCAATATTTTTTTCTATTCTTTCTTGTTTCAGGTGCAATACAATTTGTAATCCAGAAATTTTGTACTTATTATGAAAATTTATAATTGCATTATTCAATTTTGTGCTTGTTCTTTTTACTTCAATCATCAATTGAGGTTCATTGTGATTAACTAAGCAGAAGTCAACTTCTGCACCATCTTTTGTCCTTATATAATTTAATGAATAAGGTTGCCCCTCATAATCTTCCATAGCATAAACATGTTTAAGTAAAGATAAGGCCACAAAATTTTCAAATAGAATGCCTTCATTTCCTTTGACAAGTCCTGTATCATAAAAATAGATTTTAGGTTCTTTTAAAATTGATCGGGCTATATTTTTGGAAAATGGAGTGACTTTAAAGATAATATACAGAGATTCAAGAATTTGTATATATTTTTTTACAGTATTTGGAGATATACCAACATCTTCAGCAATAGATTTATAAGATATTGGAGATCCCACTCGAAATCTTAAAAGTTCCAAAACAAGTTGTATTGCTTTAAAGTCATATATTTTTTCAAAATCAAGGATATCTGTTCTAATTAGTCCATCAATGAACTGAAGCCGCCATCTATTAGCATCCTTTTCTTCTTCAGTTAAAAAAGGTTCTGGAAAACCACCTCTATTCAAAAAATGTTCAATATTATTCGATAAACTATGTGGAAGAATTTCCGCAAGAGAAAATGGTAAAAGTCTATGTCTAAAGAATCTGCCAGCCAAAGAATCGCCACTTTGACGAAATGATTCTAACCTCGCACTTCCTGTCACTAATATTTTAAGTTGATCATATTTTGTGTCATAGACTCCTTTGAGATAGTTTTTCCAATCAGGCATTTTGTGCAACTCATCAAGAATTAATAAATCAGTGTCTGGTAACCAGGATTCTTTTTTTATAATATTTCTGTCTGCAATACTGTCATAATTTAAATATACACTCTTTATGTAAGATTTAGACACTTCTTTGGCTAACCATGTTTTTCCAACTTGCCTAGGCCCAGTTAAAAAAACCATTTTTTTTTCAAGATCATTTATTATAAGCTGTTTTTGTTTTCTTTCCATAATTTAATATTACTCAATATTTTTATTTATTATCCAAATTTACAATAAAATTGGTTAACACATGAATAAATACATAATTAATAGCCTTGACTATTTTGCACTGTTTTGCAAAATAGTCAAGACTATTTTGCAAAACAGTGCAAAATAGTCGGGTAAAGAAGGTAGATTTAAGGGCGCATTCCCAAAATGTCGGACTTTACTATTTTTTTATTTTATTTTTA
>PEAL01000577.1 GCA_002753725.1 Deltaproteobacteria bacterium | reverse complement strand
GTACCCCCTTATTTATCTTGAATTTCAACTTTTTAGTAGAAATTCAACTTATCTCCATGAAATTATAACGTTTTTAAAGAGGAACGAACCATGTTACCAGAACTGATCAACCAAATAGAGCTATTTGAGATTCTATACAAAATTGACAAAGATCTTTCCAATCAAACCAGGCAATTGCTTTGCCCATACTGTGGTAGCGCATTACATACAGCAAATTATGACCGAAAACCCCGCGGGGTTAACGCAAACATTCCCGATGAGTTTTTGAGACAGCAAAGTTTATGCTGTTCAAATGAGGAATGCCGAAAAAGAGTTAAGCCTCAATCGGTCCGGTTTATGGGCCGACGTGTTTACTGGATGTCCGTGATTCTTGTGGTCATGGCTTTAAGGCAAAACAGGCCTGATGGCTATGCTGCAAAAAAACTGATCCAAATGTGTGGATGCGACAAAAAAACCCTTTATCGTTGGATTGAATATTTCCAGGAAACATTTCCATCAAGTTCACAATGGAAAAAACTTCGGGGGAGAATTAGTGCATCTATTGACAATAATTCATTGCCCGGAGAGAGAGTCTATTACTTCATCAATAAATCTGATTCGCCGCAAAATGGCCTGATACAATGCCTTAAATTTATCTCCAGTGAATTTTGATCACGATAATCTAACAGAAATATTTCACGCAGAACTTGACGTTAGGTAAACCGATTTTTTTCCTGTATTATGCCCCCACAATTCGATTGAGAAAATTTTTATTTAATTTCTCATCAAAAAAATTAGTGGAGGTAAAAAATGACCACAAAAATGCAGGGTCGAATTACGGACTGGGGAGAGTTTCGTTTTTCGATCATTGGTGGCCTTCTGGCAAACCCACCTAAACATAACCAATTACGGCAAGAGATAGAAAAGTTATCAAACCAACAGTATTTGCATCCCACCAAAAATTGTCGGGTTTCATTTAGTCTTTCTACCATTGAACGTTGGTATTACAAGGCATTAAAATCTGATAATCCTGTCCAAGCGCTCGGACGAAAAATTCGAAATGATTTTGGAGAATCAAAAGCAATGAATTCAAATCTTCTGAAAGTTCTTCATGATCAATATAATGATTATCCGCATTGGAGTTATCAACTTCATGCGGATAATTTGGCGGTCTGTGTTGAACAAGCACCTGGATTAGGCAAAGCGCCATCATATTCAACAGTCCAAAGGCGGATGAAAGAACGCGGATGGGTAAAAAAATATTCCTCCGCCAAAAAAACAAAAGGACAGATATTAGCGTTGGATCGTCTTGAAAAACTGGAAGTACGCAGTTTTGAAGCAGAATATGTCAATGCCCTCTGGCATCTTGATTTTCATGAAGGCCGCCGAGTATTGGATGCCAATGGACAATGGCATACACCACAAGTATTGTGTATCCTTGATGATCGCTCCAGACTGTGCTGTCATATACAGTGGTATCTGGATGAAACAGCTGATACATTGATACATGGCTTGTGTCAGGCATTTGTCAAACGTGGACTCCCCAGAAGTCTAATGACCGACAATGGGTCTGCAATGATCGCAGGTGAAACTCAAAGTGGTTTGCTGAAGTTGGGGATAATGCATGATAAAACACTGCCTTACAGTCCCTATCAGAATGCAAAACAAGAGCGGTTCTGGGGGCAATTAGAAGGGCGACTGATGGCGATGCTTTCAAATGTTGAAAATCTGAGTCTTGATTTTTTAAATCGAGCAAGTCAGGCATGGGTGGAACAGGAATACAATAGAGCGGTAAATGAAGAGCTGAAGTCCTCGCCGATCAAGGTATTTGTTGAGGTAAAAGATGTTTCTCGGCCATCGCCAGATGAAGAAACATTTCATTTTTCTTTCACCAGGCCTGAAACGCGAAAGCAGCGAAAAACTGATGGAACAATAAAGATCAAAGGGGTTCGATATGAAATTCCTTCACGATTTCGGCATATTCAAAAATTTCGAGTGCGATATCAAGATTGGGATTTAAGTAAGGCCTATCTTGTAGACAGCCGAACGGATGAAAAAATTGCAACCATTTATCCGCAAGATAAAACAAAAAATGCGTCCGGCCAGAGGCGTGCATTGGAAGTCATTCAAGACTCGTCATCAAAGACAAGCAAAAACGATTCATTACCACCATTATTGAAAAAAATTATGGCAGAGTATGCAGCAACCGGATTACCGCCTGCATATCTGCCAAAAAACAATGAAAGTAGAGGGGACTGTGAATAATAAAAAAAAGTTACTCGCTTTATTCGGACTTAAATGGAATCCATTTCTTCCAGATATTCCAGGGGGAGCACTGTGGCATACGCCAGAGATAGACAATTTTTGTTTTCGCGTAGAAAATATTGTCATGGATGGCGGATTTGCCTTGATTTGTGGAGATCCTGGACAAGGTAAGTCCAAAATTCTTCAATTTTTATCACATCGTTTAACAGGTATAGATGATGTTGTTGTAGGGATAATGGAACGTCCCCAAAGTAGTCTAAGTGATTTTTATCGAGAATTGGGGGCGCTGTTTGGCGTGAATTTAAGACTGGCAAATCGTTATGGGGGGTTCAAAGCTCTCAGGGAACGATGGCGGGATCACATAAAAAGTACCCTTATGAGACCAGTCCTACTGATTGATGAAGCCCAGGAAATGCAAACAGTTTGTCTGAATGAAATCCGCTTACTTGGAAGTGCAATGTTTGACTCCCAGTGTTTACTTGCAACAGTTGTATGTGGAGATATGCGACTTCCGGAGAGATTTCGATCGCAGGAATTGATGGCAATGGGAAGTCGTATTCGAGTACGGCTGATAGTGGAGCCATATGACAAAAAGAGTTTGATTTCATATATGAAACATTCTCTGGAGAAAGCTGGTGGCAGCCATTTAATGACAGAAAGTTTGATTGAAACTCTTGCAGATCATTGTGCAGGAAATTTAAGAATCCTTAATAACCTGTCATCAGAACTATTGGAAATTGGAGCACAAAAGGAAGTTACACAGCTTGATGAAAAGCTGTATTTAGAAGTATTTT
>PEAL01000094.1 GCA_002753725.1 Deltaproteobacteria bacterium | reverse complement strand
CATAGCATATGGACATTATCAAACCATTCATCCTGATGTCTCTTTTAAATGAACAAGAACGGCCTGCCCCTGGACAATTGAAACTGTTCCCACAGGAAGTCCCATGCCAGGCTGGTAGTCTTCAATTATTTCAATGGTATTGATATCTAACGATACTTCAGCCAGTGCGACGAACACACTGATCAAACAAAAAATTACTGCCCATGGAATGGATTGTTTTAAACGATGCATGAAAAACTCCTATAAGCCTATTGACGTAATGTTAAATACACAGCAATGAGATTTTTTCGATAGTCATAATCATGAATATTGGAATCGTTTTTTGACCACTGATAGCTGATATCTGCGCTTAAGCCTTCAAATTTAAGGGGTATTTGAACCCCCAGTCGGGCATGATAATTTTTGTCTTTGCGTTTAATATGCTGAATGGAATCAATATGCTCATGATCTCTCAAACCGCATCGTGTGAGAAGTGTCAGCGTACATAAAGGATGAACAAACAGGTTCAGGCTTAATTGTGCTTTTGACATTTCGTAATTATGATCCTGGTGGGCGCTGGAAGTTTTTTCTGATGAAAACAAGGTTTGCAGTTTATACACATCCGGCTGAAACATAAAGGATACGCCCAGGCCGATACCATTTCGATTGGCATCCCGATGATCATCTTGAAAATGATCATCTAATGTGTACGAATATACAAGATATGGAAAAATAACATTTTCGATATTAAACGTTGTCCGCAATCGCCATTGAAAACGGCTTAAAAATCGATCTGAGTCCAACCAGTAATAGGATGGACTGATTTCAGTCATCCACTGAAATGCTTGTTTCTGACCCATGGCATACACCATGACAGTGCTGTTAATTAAATTGACCTCAGTGGTATCAGGATGAATGGTTTGATAATGTCCATATGCTATGCCGAGTTTATAGTCCTGTGCATTGACCAGGTGATATCGACCATACATAAAAACAGTACTGACAAAATCATCCGAATCAGAATCATTTTCAGGAGAATTCAGTTCCACATTATCATCATAGCCCATTCCAAACTTACAGAATAAATCAAAGGGTTTGAATTGGATACGCTGTGCCTGGACAGCCTGTAGCCATTTGGATGCGCGTTGACGTAATTCCCGTTGAGCAGCGTGCATGTGAACCTGTTTTAAATAATTTTCAGCAAGGGTCCAGTCATGTTGGTGATATAAGCAGATTCCTGCATATAAAAACGCTGAATCTTTTAAATCGGGTGTGGATTCCGCTGCGGTTAAAAAATGGGGAATGGCCTGTTCATATTTTTTTTTGTGAAAATAGGATATACCAGCGCAAAAATGTGCAATAACGGTTTGTTCTGCATCTGTATTCTGTTGAATGGCTTTTTCAAAAAGTTGCAACGCTTGATCATAGGCTTTTTGTTGAAAATAGGTTGTTGCCAGGTCATAAGGCAGACCGGATAAATCTGGATTTAATTGCCAGGCTGATGCAAACTGTTTATGGGCAGAATCATAATGAGCGTCAGCCAAATCTGTTTTACCCAAATACTGTAAAAACAAAGGATTATCTTTTGAGAATGCCAGGGCCTGTTTAAAATATTGACGGGCTTTTGCGGTATTCCCTTCTTCGAGCGCAAATACACCCAGATCAAAAAAAATGGTTTCATTCGATGCCATCGTTGATCTGGAAGCAATGGCAAGGCTAAGGAAAAGAAAAACAATCAATTTTTTTTGCATGCTGTTTTCTCCATTCACCGCTGATTCAGTCATTATACAGAAAATTCTGGAAGGTCATTTTCACAATGCACTGGTTTTTTTTTGAATTTCACCTTATGCTACCAGTCAATAAAAAAAATAACCTTTTGATTATAATGTGTTAATACACAGTATGGGGACAAGATGAGTTGTTTATTAGGCAAGATTTGTGCCAGTCAAAAGAATGAGTGAATTGTATTCACCGCGTTTTTTGGGTTTCACTCACTCATATGAAATAGAGGCACTTCATGAAAAGGGCTTTTTCGTTCATCAGAATATTACGAAAAACGCATAGGTCTATAAATTTTGGTATTCTTGCTGGAGTTCTGAATCTTTAGATTCGGAAGTCAAAAAAAGCAATCTGACTTCCGAATCTAAAGATTCAGAACTCCAGTGGCACCGAAGCATTCACAGGATTTTCTTTCCCATCTGGTTAAGGGTTTTTAAGTGTGTTTCCGGGTGATCGGACAGCATGAGCGATGTGCCAATAAGAAAAGCATTAATACCCGCCTGTTTCAATGATAAAATATCATCAAGGGAAGATATTCCACTCTCACCCACAACACAAATATCTTGAGGAATCAACTTCCTGACGATAGCACTGGTTTGAATATCAACGGTCATTGTTTTTAAATTGCGATTGTTGATACCAATCAATGGCGGGTTAAGGGCCATAACCGATTCAAGTTCATCTGCATGATGAATTTCCACCAGGGGAATCATCCCCAAATGTATACTGATGGCGAACAATTCTTTGAGTTTTTGAAAATCAAGTGCTGCAGCAATCAATAACACAGCATCGGCTCCAGCAGCACGAGCTTCGATAATTTGTATTGGATCAATGATAAAATCTTTTCGCAATATCAAGCAATCAACAGACTCACGCACGGTTTTAAGATCTTGAATACTGCCTTTGAAATAGTCTCTGTCGGTTAAAACAGATATGGCGACCGCCCCCCCATGTTGATATTGACGGGCAATGGCGACAATATCTGCTCCTGGTAAAATATTTCCCCGTGAGGGCGATGCTTTTTTGATTTCTGCTATAATCGGCACATGTGGGCAGGCCCGAATCGCTTCCACAAGCGATCGGGCAGGAGGCTGTTGTTTTGCAATGGATTCAAGTGTGTTCTCACGGGTTTGTGTTTTTAGCTCAGCGACAGCAATGGCTGTTTTTTCAATTATTTTATCTAAAATGGTCATTTTTTTACCGCCTGACTCACTTGAACCAGTTGATCCAATTTTTCTTTTGCTGCCCCGGAATCAATGGATTTTGCGGCCAGGGCGAGTCCCTCTTTAAAATCACCAGCTAACTCTGCTGCAATGAATGCGGCGGCTGCATTGAGTAACACAATATCCCGACACGGCCCGGGGGTACCGGATAATATATTTTGGGTAATGGCTGCATTGGTTTGCGCGTCACCACCAACAATAGCCTCAGGTTTTGCGCTTTTAAGTCCGACAGATTCAGGGGTTAACGTATAGGTTGTCAGTTCATTGTTTCTTAATTGGGTGATATGGGTTGGCCCGGTAATACTGATTTCATCATAAGACCCTTCGCCATAAACCACAAATGCACTTTTGGAGCCCAACTTTTGAAGAACACCTGCCAGTTTTTCTGTCAGGCTTTTGTCATAAACACCCAATACTTGAACTGATGCAGATGCCGGATTGGTTAAAGGGCCCAATACATTAAATATGGTTCGCATACCAATTTCTCGTCTGGGCCCAATCACATAACGCATGGCACCATGAAGCAAAGGCGCGAACAAAAAACCAATGCCAACTTTTTCAATGCATTGCCCGACCTGTTCGGGTGTTAAATCAAGATTGACGCCCAGTGTTTCAATAACATCGGCACTACCACACAGGCTCGATACTGAACGATTGCCATGTTTGGCCACTTTCAGACCTGCACCGGCCACCACAAATGCAGTTGTTGTGGAAATGTTGAACGTTTTGGTACCATCTCCCCCTGTACCACAGGTGTCTACAATAGTTTCCTGATCCAGCGTAATTTCATCCCTGTCAATCGCGACCTGTGAATTGCTATAAAGTGGAATGGGAATACACTTTGCGCGCATCACTCGAGCAGCACCGGTGATTTCCTCAATGGTTTCACCTTTCATACGAAGGGCAATTAAAAAAGCGCCAATTTGGGCGGCAGTGGCTTTGCCATCAGTGACCTGATCAATAACATCGATCATTTCCTGTTCTGTCAGATGCTTGAGACTAACTGATTTTGCAATAGCTTCTTTGATATCCATTGGTTTTCTTTCTTTGTTAAGTGGGTTATTATCTAAATATCGCCTCTGGCTGCTGTTTCCAGTGCAGCAATACTTTGAGCAGCCTTATTTTGTATTTCTTTGTATTCATTTTCAGGAACAGAATCCGCAACAATACCAGCTCCCACCTGAATGGTAAACTGATTTTTTCGAAACAAAATCGTTCGTATAGCAATACACATATCCATCGCATTATTGGGACCGAAATATCCTACAGCCCCCGCATAAGGGCCGCGGGCCGCATTTTCCAATTCATCGATGATCTCCATGGCTCTAACTTTTGGCGCACCCGATACAGTTCCAGCAGGGAAACCTGCTTTCAAAGCATCAATGGCATCTGTTCCCTCCTGGAGAAGCCCTTCTACCTGGGAAACAATGTGCATCACATGACTGTAGCGGACAACAGACATATAGGGGTCAATCTTAACCGTTCCATATTGGGCCACCCGACTGATATCATTCCGCGCCAAATCAACAAGCATAATATGTTCCGCAGTTTCTTTGTCACATGCCAACAATTCTTTTTCAAGAGCCCGATCTTTTTCAGGATTATCTGAACGGCCTCGCGTTCCAGCAATGGCCATGATAAAGGCTTTTCGATCATTGACTTTGACCAGGGTTTCAGGAGATGAACCCACCAGTTGATAGTCACCAAAATCCAGAAAAAACATATAGGGCGACGGGCTTCTTAACCGCAATCGTCGGTAAACCTCAAATGGCGACAGATCTGTTTCACCATTAAAGCGATCGGATAATACCACCTGAAAAATATCTCCAGCCCGAATATAGGATTTGGCTGTTGAAACAGCATTGCAAAATCTGTCTTTATCTGGTGCTGCAACCTGAATGGTCGATGAATGAGGGGATAATATCACCGGTGATAATAAAAGGTTTTGTTCCATCTCAGATAATTTTTCGCGGCAAACACTTTTATCTTTATCCAAAGCAAATAATGTCATCATGCGTTGCAGATGATCAAAGATGATAAATCTTGATGGAAAAACCAGCCGGGCAACCGGCATTTGATTATGATGTCGGGAGGGTAATTTTTCGATCAGGCGAACAGCATCATATCCCACAAACCCCATCAATGATCCTAAGGTGGGCAATGGCAATGGTGTTTCACATTGAAGTCGATTTAAATACGTTCGAATCAGATCAAAAAACTGATTTTTGGGCGCTGTTTCTTGAAGACCATCTTCCACAAAATAAACCTGATGATCATCCATTTCCATTGCAAAAATAGGATCATAGGCAATAATTGAATAGCGTCCTGTAATTTCTTTTTTTTCAACACTTTCCAGCAGAAAAGAATCTGTCTTTCCTTTGCATAATTTTATATATGCGGAAACCGGCGTTTCAATATCTGCAAGTTTTTCTTTTTGCATAACATAGAGTTGTGTCATCTGTGACTCCTTATCAACGGTATCAACGAGAACCGTTGTTGTTTTAAGTTTAATCAGCAAAAAAAAAGCCCACTTTCCGGAAAAAATCCAGTCGTGGGCTTTAAAGAAAATCCTTATCACGAACGTTTTCTTTTCTTATTGACAGCGATTGCAATTTTTTCATCCAGGACTCTGAGATGACGTCCAAAGCTCTCTGCACTTTGAAATCGTTCGTTGGGATCTTTGGCAAGGGCTTTGATCAAGATCAATTCAAGGGCTGTTGGAATTTTAGGGTTAATAGACTTAGGAGAAATAGGGGTTTGATGACTGATATTATACATCAGCTCTGACAGTGATGCCCCCTGAAAAGGCAATTCCGCTGTTATTAAATGATACAATAAAATCCCCAGAGAAAAAAGATCAGACCGACCATCTATTTTTTTACCTTCAACCTGTTCAGGAGACATATAACCGGGGGTTATCAACATCTCCCCTGTCTGATTGCCAATGGCTTTGGCAAAAGGATCAATGCCAAAATCTGAAACTTTGATCATGTCTTTTCGTATTAAAAAGATATTACTTGGCTTGATGCCACCATGAATGATCCATTTTTGATGCGCATAACTTAAAGCATCACAAATCTGAATAACATAATGAAGCACTTTTCTTAAAGGCAGCAATGTGCTTCGGGTAAAATGAGTGTCCAATGCATTGCCGCCATCCAGATATTCCATGACAACATAACAAATATCGTTTTCAATCCCCACATCATAGACTTCGACAATTCTTGAATGTCGTAATCGGCAGGCGGCCAGAGCTTCTCTGATAAATTGTTGTTTTGCATTTTCCAGCTTTTCAGAGGTTCGTCCAGCATTGATTTGAATGGTTTTTATGGCAACCCATCGTTTATTTTCAAGATCATTTGCCCGATAAACAACTCCTAACATTCCTCGCCCAAGTTCTTCTTCAACCTCATATTGATCCAGTGTCTTATGAGTGCGTGGGTGACGTTGTATCATTGTTTGAAGCATGGGAGAAACCATTTTTTCTGTTACGAAAATCTGACGAGGAATGATGATCAACATGCCTAAGATTAATTCAACACAGGGATATGTCCACTTTAACCACAAATTTTCTGTAGAAAGTATAATCACACAGCCAACGGTCCAGACGCCAATAAAAACAAACGTAAATAAAATCCCCGCGATAACGCCATTTCTGGGTAAAATAAATGTAATAAAAATACCAAACAGCACCATTATTGCCAGCTCTGTATAACGAGACCATTCTGGACGAGTGGTGGTGGTATTGGAAAGAAGATTTTCTATAACCGATGCCTGATAATCTGGATGAGAATACTTTTCTGATACATTGCGATAATCGGTTAAATTCAGCAATGAAGATTTCCCACCCACAATAACGATTCGGTCTTTGAACACACGATCAGGCACCAGTCCCTTTAATACATCATAAAACGAATATTTGGGAACATGAAAGGATTGAGGCTTGATAAAAACAGAAATTTTTTTATCTGTTTCAAAATATCTGTTGCCTGCGCGAAGACCATTGGGCGGAAGAATTTCCAGATCTTTTTGTTGTAACCCAAGATAGTGAATCACTGCTCTCAATGGCAATGAAGGATAATATTTGTTCTGATACATAATCGATAATGTATGTTCGCGTATGTTACCATCAATATCAGGACAAACATTGATATGCCCTAAACCGGCAGCAGCAGCGTTAATTTCGGAAAAGGGCATGGAAACAGCGTTGGCTGTCAGAGGCGAAAACACCTGCTCCACCTGATGAGTTAATGGCAAGTCAAGAGGATCAACCATTTGGGTAACAGGTAACTGCTGATTAAAATCTGGAATGAATTGATTCAGTTTAAAATGAATCGGTAAAATAACGTTTCCTGCCTGGGCGATGGATTCAATAAACTTTTTATCATGATCAACCCTAGATTCTACTTCCGCAAGATAATTGAGAAATATTGTATAATGATCAGAGGGTTCTTGAATTAATGTTGTAAAGGTATCATTGATATTTTGAAGTTCCTGGATGATGCGATAGTTTTCTTTTTTTTCAAATAAAACATCAATAGCAATGGTTTTAGCTTTTGCGTTGGACAACTGTTGAATCAATGATGAAAAATGGGATCGCGGCCAGGGCCATGAGCCCAGTTTGCTGATACTGTTTTCATCGATCTCAACAATAACCGCAGGCTGAAAGTGACGATTATTATTTAATGGAAGGCTCGCAGCCTTATCCATGAAACGACGTTCAAGGATTTCAAGGGGATAAAAATTAATTGCACTGAGCCCCATACAGAGGGTCATAATAAGCAATCCAAACCAATGCACCGAAATTTTTAACAATAGTTTCATGAAATACTCGATTTACAAGTTGAAAAATAGATGTCATTCATTAATGGGATTTCATCTCTCTAATACAGATTTACTTGCATCGCAAGGCTTTTTATCTTGTGGCCCATTAATGAATCATTGATATAGGTCTCTGTGCAGGGAGTGTGCCATGAGGCAAAGTATAAAGATCATCGTTCAGAATGGGAACAATTATCCATTGGCATATCTTGTTTCCAAATATAGTGCCCCTTCTTAAACATATTTATCGAGCATTCCTTAATATTATGCCAATTCAATTTTTCCCCTTTATTCCCTGCTAATATCCTTAAATTTCAACGGAAAAAATATTTATTTAAAAAAAATGCCGCAATGCGGAAAAAAAGCTTGACATCTTTGCCGCACTGCGTTATTTTAGATCCATCACGACATCATAGTGGAACCTGATTATTAACGGGATGGCTGGATCAAATTAGACATCCCACAGCGTGAAGGAGATAAAACATGAAAACAATGCAATCTGCGATACCAAAACGTATAGCTGATTTCATGGCATTAAACCAGGTGACCCGACAAATGACGTCCGTGAATCAGTACATTATACGTAAAGTGGATCAACGGCTGAATCAGGTAATGGATTATGTTACAAGCCGGAGAAATCTTGTTCAGTCGTATCAAAAAACCTTACAAAACAAAACAATATCCTTATGGTTGGATATGAAACATATTTCTCGATTCGCTGTCACATTCTTATTTGCGAGCCCAACGGTTTCAGACATGGGAAATCCATGTGATATTGGCGCTTTATGCATATAAGGTTATAACAACATGTCAGTATTATATTATTGGCGTGTTTCTTACATATACTTTATTTTAGGATAAAAACAAGGAGGCATCATGATATCAGTAAATCAATTAAAGGGAAACTTTATCAATATTTATCGTTCAGTATGGTTGGCATCACTGGGCGCCATCGCAACTGTCGGACAGGAAAGCAAACTGATTGCAGAGAAGGTTGCAAAATGGGATAAAAAGCCATCATTCAAAGAAGTTGAAACAACTTATCGAAAAGTGATCGCAAAAATTCAGGAGAACATGGGCAATTTTTTCACTAAAATGTCCATCCCAAGATTCGCAGTGAACTAACAATGTTGATTCTGATGAATGTGAAACGAACCTGCTGCAGTGCGGCGGAAAGCATCCATCGGTTTTTGAACGAGTATACTTCGCATAGAGACGCACCGCCGTGCGTCTCTATAGCTGATCAAAATCCGAGGACAACTTACCCTGTGCTGCCCGACTTGAGTAAAAGGGAGTATAATTGATGGAGAGCATGGCCAGACTTATCAAACGATATGGAAGCAGAAAGCTTTATGACACAAAAGAAAGCAGCTATGTTTCTTTAGAAAAAATTGCTTCCTGGATTCGAGAAGGACAAAAGATTCGGGTGATTGATAAAAAAACATCCGAAGACCTTACGGGTCAAGTCCTTACACATATAATATCAGAAGAAGGGCGGCAGGGAAAAACCCTGTTATCTATCGACCTTCTCCATGATCTCATCTGCGTCGGTAATAAAACCGTCAGCGATGGGGTTGAACATATTCAGCAAAAGGTTGATAGAGTGGATCGTTTTGTCCACAAACAAGTTGATAATTTTGTTCAATCATCACTGGGGCAACTTGGACCTGTACGAAGAATGCGTGAAGAAATGTCTTCACTGAAACAACGACTTGAAGAGTTGGAATCATCGTTACAGGCCATAACCCCTCATATAAATGATTCAAAAAATTGAATCATGATAATGAAGGAGGCGTTTATGATACATCGTTCCCCAAAATATCAGATTGGACGTTATATATGGCTGGCAGGATTAGGTATTGTGTTTGTTGTTGGTAAAGAGAGTGTTGAGTTTATAAAAAACGTTCAAAAAATAAAATCCTATTTAGAACAAATACAACACCCGCTTGTGGACTATCTGAATGACACGTTTACTCAAATTGTCACGGTTGCCCCAGACGTTCTGGATGGGCTGTTTGATACCTTTGACAGTTTGTTTTTTCCAGAAAGCGGAACACTTTTTGCTGAAACAGACTGGGTTACAGAAGCGTGTTTACCCTTTGAATAATTCGGACTCAATTTTTGTCAAAAAATTTTGTTATCAGATTTATTCTGATGAAATACAAATTTTAGAAATAACAACTATTAATCAAATGAAGAGGTGAAAAATGCCTGAAAAAACTGAAAAAATAATTGATGATTTAAAAGAATCCGCAAGCAAAATTTGGCTTGCCGGTTTGGGTGCTCTGAGCATGACCGATGGTGAAGGCTCAAACTTTTTTAAAAACCTGGTAAAAAAGGGTCAGGATTTTGAAAATATGAGTATTGATCAGATCAAAAAAGTTAAGGATGTCTTAAAAGACACTTTGAAAGATAACGTTACCGAACGTGTCAAAGAGCGGGTCCGTGATACCCGTGCCAAGGCTGAAAATGTTTGGGAAAAAATTGGCGGAAAAATTGAAGGCACCCGAACCGTTGCCGAAAGTGTGTGGGACAAGCTTGAAGACCGTTTTGAAGATAAAATTGCCAATACGTTGAACCGATTTGGTGTTCCAACCGGTGAAGAAATTTCAAAATTAACCAAGCGTGTTGAAGAACTGGCTGTTATTGTTGAAAATCTGAAAAAAATACAAAAATTAGATACAACTGAGGCATAATTTCATTTCCAACTGATTTAATTGTCATTAGCAATAACAAAAGGATGCCTTTATAAAGAAGGCATCCTTTTGACGTTTGATATTGAACAAATTCAAAAAAATGGTTTCTCTAAAACTTAAGGATGTGATAAGAACGCAACCAAACATATATTTATATAAAAATTGAAATATGCCATCTTGATCATGTCGTTTTTCAATGATTGCGTTTCGTTTTGACCAGCATTATTCATATTTTTTGAATCCAACTTAAATCTTAATGTCTGTAAGGAGGATTTCATGGGCATCACTTTTGTACAAAAGAGTGATTTGAGTAATCCCAAACCAAATCCCAAAATCGCCCTGGTTTTATCCGGCGGTGCTGTTTCTGGTGGTGCCTTCAAAGTCGGTGGTCTTAGCGCCTTGTCTAACTTCATGATTAATCAAAACATTCGAGATTTTGATATCTATGTTGGTGTTAGTGCAGGGTCTATTCTATCTGTATTTTTAGCCAACGGAATTCCCACATCTGAAATCTCAAAAAGTATGGAAGGCCGAAAAGGAATGTTGGATCCGATTATGGCGTCGGAATTTTATTATTTTAACTATAGAGAGTTCATTTCAAAACCGCTGATGATGTTTGGTGATCTTGTCACTCGCTTTCCTCGTGGTATTTATCGTTTTCTTCAAGCCAATAATGTGTTTAGAGCCGAATTTCGACGACGCTTGCTGACAGCTCTGGCAAATCCAATTTACGAAAACCTTGAAGCCTTTTTTGTCATGAGCACAGAAATTGACATGGATGAAGACTATGCATCCATTCCCTGGGGGTATATTCCAAGCAGCATTTTCAATACAGACAATTTTGAACAATCCATCCGCAAAAATCTTGAAAGAAATAAGCTCTGTAATGACTTCATAGAACTGTATGAAAAGCGTGGCAAACGTTTATATGTTGCTTCAACAAAATTAGATACGGCAGAGCGAGTTATTTTTGGTACAGATGAAATTAATACAGTAACCATTAGCAAAGCCATGCAAGCATCCATTGCTGTGCCGATTTTTTACAAACCGGTTCGAATTGATGGTTCAGACTATGTGGATGGCGGTGTAATAAAAACAGCAAGCATGGATGTTGCCATTGATAAAGGTGCCGATCTTGTGATCTGCTACAATCCTTTTCGCCCCATCAATTTCGAAACGTATTCAGATCGGGAAAAACGAAAACGCCGCTTAAACATTGCTGATGATGGCCTTTATGCGTTGATTAATCAGGTCTTTCGTACCATGCTTCACACGCGATTGATGCACGGTATGGATTATTATCGGGCTGATCCCAATTTCAAAGGCGATATCATCTTGATTGAACCCTCTGATTATGATCATAAATTCTTTGATATGAACCCCCTTGCATTTTGGGAACGACGAAAAGCGGCGAGAAGAGGCTATCAATCGGTAAAAGAATCCATCAGTCTTAACTACGATTTATTACAAAAAATTCTAAACGCTTATGGCATTATTACCAGTTGGGAGTTTGCGCAAGATCCTCAGGAAATGTACAGACAACATCAAAATTTAGAACTGGTCAATTAAACACCGACCGACAATGCTACGTTTACATTCCTATTTTCACTTCATATCTCACAGTCCCTGACAAACCTGGCAAGAGCGATCCATCAAATGGCCAGATAATCACGCCAGCACCATTATCGACAGGGGTTTTGATCTCTCCAAGAGTCAATCCGGCAGGCAGGCTTTCTGCAACGGCTGAGCCTCCAATAAATATTGAAAAATCAGGGGTTTGATCTTCAATAATAACGTTGGATAGCGCACCTGTTCCTTTGTTGCTAAAAAGAATTCGATAAATGCCACATTCTCCTGGAGCGATGGCTTTAGAGGTTTCAAACGTTTTATTTTCAATAGATTCATCATCTAATTGCGTATCGCAATCCGTGTCAATGGCCAGGGTTTTTATGCCTTGCATCTTGCCAATATCACTTCCAATGACATGTGTGATATCCGTAACGCTTTGGATAAAGGTTTGATCTGAAACAACATATTTGGCGGTGATCACCGTTGAATCCATCCAGCCTGCTGGAACATAATCCGAAAGATATGCCCGAATAAAAAAAGTACCCGACATGCTTGAAACCGATTGGGGGTGTGTCCATATCGTATCTGTTGCATCCAGGAGCTTATTATTATTCACATCATAAATAATGGACCAGGAAATAGTTTGGGACGATGAAAGACCAATGGACAACTCCCCCGCATGATCGCCTGAAAGAATGGAAATTGTGTGAGAAAAAACAATCTGAGAACCGCTGGTTGTCGTTATTTCATGGTTGGGTCGTAAATGGAGTCCTCCCCTGATCACCGATGTTTCCGCTATATTATTGCTCAGTTGCGGATCACTGATGGTTGATGATTGAATGTTTGCCTGATTGACAATCACATCACCTGGAATTCCGTTGAAATCAAGTTGCGTACAAAGGAAAAGAACAGCTGTTTGATTGATATCCATGGCCCCCACAGTCCACAAATGACTATAGGAATAATATTGCCCCTGAGCAGTTGTGTGTTGAACATATGATAGCGATGCTGGCAGTTGGTCAAAGACTGAAGCATCCGACACAGCATCAGGGCCATTGTTTTGAGCAATCAAGGTATAACAAATCATATCCCCTGAAGAGACGATGGTCTTCGAAGACATCTTTTGAAGGCTTAAATCTGCTGATATTTGCGATGTTGAAATAACCGTTTGAACAGAAGCCTTGTCATTAGTCGTGTTGGTATCAATTTCTAAAACATTTTCTATATGGGCTGTATTGATAATGGGTGAAAGGGTTGTTTCAGAATTGATTTGAGCCTGAATAGCAAGGGTGCGAGTTTCACCCACCGCCAAATGTTTAATTCGCCAAAGTCCGCTTGATGCTGTATAATCTAAAGAATCCGATGAAATGAAAATCAAAGGGTCAGGTAAAAGATCCTTAACAGAAATGGCAGTGGCATCAATGGGGCCTGTATTTTTTAATATGATCTGATACTGAAGGATATCCCCTGGTTTTGCCACCGCACGATCAACGGTCTTTTGAATGTCAAGATCCAGATATGGTTTTTGTTGAACAGTGATGGCAGCAAAAGAAAAATTGTTTGAGGCATTGGTATCGGTTTCAGTTAATGCATCTATACGAGACGTATTGGTGATTCGCATCCCCTCCGATGTTTCCAGAACTGTCATGGTTAACCGAAGACTGGTTTGATTATCTGGAGGCAGGTCGGTAATTTGCCAGATTCCTGTTCCAGGCGTGTAACTGTTTGATGATGCGGCCACAAATTCAAGACCAGATGGTAAAATATCTGTTATTGTTATATGGGTTGCTGTATCGGGGCCATGATTGCTTAATAAAATGGTATACACAATGGTGTCTAATGTTTCAGGTACAGGATTATCAACGGTTTTTAAAATTTCAAGATCGGCTGTTTCCTGTCCAGCGCCACAATCATTGTTGATTGCCCCATATACCACACCGGGATTAGGGGTTAAGTTGGCATAATTCGGGTGACCACCCAATAAATTTTTAACGTCTGTTTCTGACAAATAGCCCCAGGTTGTATTACCTTCTGCATCAGTCGCTTTTGCACCGATCAAATATTGCCCAACGGCTACCTGTGACACGTCCCAGTCAGCCCCCCAAAGATCATCCGTGGAATGTGTGCCTTCAGTGATTAAAAACCATTCGTTATTATCGTCCGGAAGCGTATTTTGATTGGTATCCAAATATCCATAAAACTTGACTTCTGAAACAGACGTCTGACAGGTGTCTGAAGAGCAATCAAAAGCATCTCTGATTTCTGCATTGATTGCTACCGGTTGGCATCCCTCCACATGAATCGATATTATGAAAGGTTGAACAACAGGGCCGGATTTAAACGTAATCATATCGCCAAAACTTGTTGGTTGAGATGGATCTCCTAAAAGATCTCCCACATAGACCAAATCTTTTTGAAGTGGATTGTTCAGGCTGTTCGCTGTGGCAAAAATCATGGAAAAAGGTGAATTTTCTGTCATTTTAGGACCGCCGACATGAGAGGCATCGAACATATCCAAAGGGATTTGATAATCAATGAAATATTCTCCACAACCACTAAGAGCGATAGCACGAGTAGAACCATAATCCCATGATGTTTCATTTTTGCCATTTGGCCAACTGGCAATGGGCGTTAACGTGCTTTGAAAATTTAAAATCATATCTGTTTTTGGATCCACAAAAGCAGTTGGATTATGAAAAAGCTTATAGATTCCTTCTGTCTCCCAGTCAATGGACTGGCTGTCTGTATTGCTGTATATACTGACAAGAACATCAATGGCATTGGAAGGTGAACCAGAACTGCCATTTAAAAACATGGCAAATTCACGGAATCCATCACCATCAATATCAAAAAAAACAGTGTACAATGCAGAACTCCAAGGGTCTGAACTGCTGTAAGCACCTGATTTCGGACCTGTTGCGTAAGTATTGGCAATCGCCTCCACCCGCCATCTAAAAAAAATGGTCCGATGAACCGAATCAAACCACCAGAAAACACTCCCTTCTTGAAGATCCTGACATCCGGAAGTGACATTGACATAACTTTGTGGGCTGGTTCCACCATTTGAAGTATCTTTATCCCTCGGGTCTTTTATCGGAAGCCCATTTAATGTGTAATAATTCCATTGAAGATCCCCTGGCCAGGAAAGTACTGGATAGTGAATGGATGCACCTCTGCCATTTTCCCAATAGGGAGGATAAGGATCTGCATAACTATTAAATGGTTGAAAAGATAGCGTCATCAGTATAAATAAAAATATACGATAGTTTTTTTGAAATTTTTTTTTATTCATATGCCTCTTTATTTCTATTCTGTTTTGATCTTGACGTATTCATTCCAATTATCAATCAATGAATTATTGGCAGGTTTTACCGATTAAAACTCATATTTATAAACTACTTGTCCAATATGAAATACAGATATCTCTCATTATTGATCATTGTCAAGCCCTTAATGGTAAATGAAGCCCCTATCATTTATTAGGCTTGACTTAATAATTAATTCAAATTATCAATGGATAATAATTATCATATAAAAACATTGTTTAAAATAATAATTTTCTTCATTCGATGAATACTGGAGTCCCAAATCTTTAGATTTGGCATCGCCTATCTTTTCAATTCGTTGTATCTCTTTGACTCCCAAATCTAAAGATTTAGGACTCCAATCTAAAGTACATAAGGAATACTTGAAAAAAGGAATACACAATATTAAATGGGGAACTTATTTTTCGAGCATTCCTAAGAGGATTCTGTTTATTGGAATCACATGGGAAAAGATATGAAACAAACCACACGACGATTTCAGCAAATGTATGAAAAGCTCAAAAAGTTCCACTATAAACTTACACCACAACGCATTGCAATCTTAAAAATATTGTCTGAACGATTTGATCATCCCAGGCCAGAAGATATCTATGATGATCTTCAGCAACAACTCCCCACCACAAGTCCTGCAACCGTTTATAAAACGCTGACAGTATTAAAAAAACTCAAGGAGGTTCTGGAAATTCAATACAGTCATGAAAGTAATCGATACGATGCTGTTAATCCGTTTCCTCATCCCCATATTTTTTGTACGGCCTGTCAAAAAATTACAGATCTTGACTTTTCCGAATATGATATTCTACAAAAAAAAATTGCACTGCAGACCGGTTATCACGTTGAAACAGTGTGCCTGGAAGTGGCTGGCGTTTGCCCTGATTGTCAGAAAATAAGTGAATCATTTCCTGGTAGCCGATGAGGCGTTTGCGATTGACAAAAATAAAGGGAACAATTGAGCGCATCCAGCCGATGGAGGATGCATCTATTGATCGTTCTTCTGATCTTCTTATTGATAAAAAAAGGAACCTAAAAATGAAAAAGCATGTTATTCATCCTGGTCAGTATTTAAAAACAAAATATCTTGAT
>PEAL01000576.1 GCA_002753725.1 Deltaproteobacteria bacterium | reverse complement strand
CATTATCCCTGATGCGTTTTCGGACATTCAGCAATAATGAGCCTGAACCACAGGCAAAATCCAGGATCTTGTCAAATTTACTTTTCTTTCCTGTGCCAGGGTCTTGACAGTCAAGGGTGACAATTTTAGAAAGAATGGTAGAAATTTGCTGGGGTGTATAAAACTCACCTGCTTTTTTACCTGAACCTGCGGCAAACTGACCAATTAAATATTCATACGCATCACCAAGTGTGTCGGTGGAGAAATCAGCTATTCCTTCTGCAATTGTAGATCATCAGTTATTTTTTTTATTATTTCAGATAAATCATCAATTTTTGTGTCACATACATCATAAATTACTTCCGCATCAACATCAAAATAGTGATGGCAAATGATATCTCGCATACCTGTTGCTTTTTTCCAATCGATCTGAGGATAATCAATTAATAAAGATTTGTTTGTAACTTTATCTAAAATTTTTAAAGATTCACCAATAGCAATTAATAGCATACAAATGCTATCAAGTTTTTCCATACCATATTCTGAATCAGTAAAATCACTTACTGTTTTGACAGAGGAAAAACGTTTTATAATGGTTAATGTTGCTTGATAAATTTGAGATAAAATATCTATTGCAAGATCTTTGTCATACATATATTGCCTCTAAATTAATTCTACGTTTTAAGGCATCATTCATTTTATCTCGATACCTTACGATATCTATTGGCATATTAAATGTGGCTTCTAAATCCTGTTTTATACCGATCATATAAAACAAATCTGGTTTTTCAAGTTCTACAACTATATCAATATCACTTTGATCATTCATGCAATCTTTAGATGCTGATCCAAAAATCCCAATTCTTTTAATTTGATATTTATTTAAGTTTTGTTTTTTATAAAGGCTTAGTTTTTTTATGATTGTTTTTTTATTCATTATCATTATCTTATTTTCCTTGACGGTTGCCATCTTTTCCAGTTCTCCTTCTTTAAAACAGTTGTTAATGTGCAAACTTATGTTTTGTTTTGTTTGACTAAAAAGCATTGCCATCTGTGCTTGTGATAACCAAACGGTTTCATCTTCAAGCCATACTTCAATATGTTCGGCAAGTTCATTTGGACGATATAAGATAATTTCGTTTTTCATATAGTGCCCGACTCAATTTGAACTATCGCAAAATTTGCGACAACCAGTTCTTTTTCATTACTCATAAGCTGCCAATCCTGATATTTCAAGCCCCTGGGCTAATTTTTTCAATTGTGGAACCAGGTCTTCCATCAAAGCCAGTTCTTTTGTTCTGCGTTCTTTCCAGCTAAGTTCCAAAGGCTCTAACAGGTCGGTGAGTTTTTCACCGTCAAAAATCATCCGACTCATTATTTGCTCTACAAATTTTTTCAGGTCGGTTGTTTGCAAGCCGTGGGTATTGGCAATAACCGCCAATTCTTTATCGTACTTTTCTACTTTAAAAGTCTCGAAGTTCTGCTTTAGCTCTTCTGCTGTTTGCCCCACACTCCAGTCCACATGGTCTATATAATCCGTCAGGTCTTCCTCTTCCTCCATCAGGTTTGAGTTGGATTTCAATAAACTAATGACCTGTGCCTTGGTCATTTTTTGCTTAGAAGGCTTTTGCTGCGTACTGTCGGCAATCAGGTCCATGATGTAATCGTAATCAATCACGGCAGAGGCAAAGAGTACAAATTCAAAATCCAGCTGCTGTATTTCGTCCGGTGCATCATCACCTTCTTTTTGCTGTATTTCCCGCAGCTGTTTTGCGGTCTCTATATATGAGCTTCTGAACTCCTGCAATTTTTCTTTTGGCAGAATGTATTCAATTTTATCTTGCTGCCCTTCATCCAAATCGGTGTATTGGTCAAGCTGTGTTTTAAGGCGCTGTACTTCCTTAAAGTTTTTTACAAAAGCAATTTTTGCTGCATCCCCACGCAGGTTATACACTGCCTGTGGTTCTCTTATTAAATTATGTTCCGTCATAAAAACGCCTAATGCTTCTACTGCGCTCTGGTATTGGTCAATGACTACCGGAGCAGGGTCAACCATCCATATTTCTCTGGCTTTATCGCTGTCCTCACCTGAGAATAAGGTAATCGCCTGGTTCACGGCATCCTGTTGCAAACGGAAATCCAAAATATTTCCATAAGGTTTGGTATCGTTCAATATTCGATTGGTGCGTGAAAGCGCCTGTATCAAACCATGGTATTTCAGATTTTTGTCCACATACAAGGTATTGAGGTATTTGGAGTCAAAGCCTGTGAGCAACATATCCACCACAATGGTAAGGTCAATCTTGTTTTTATGCGGATAGTCCTTGTTGCTGTATTTCTGGTCCTTGATGCGGGTTTGCACATCCTGATAATACAAATCAAATTCCTTAATAGTATGATTTGTACTGAATTGCTCGTTGTAGTCAGCAATAATCTCTATTAAAGCTCTTTTCTTCTCTTCAGGATTTTGTTTGTTGTCTTCTTTTTCCTGAGATAGGTCTTCCTGGAGTTGTTTAATGTCGGCTGCATTCTTTTGACTTTGCCGGTCGCCATTTTTTGCTATCAATTGGGCAGGGGGAGAAAACACACAAGCAATATTGAGCGGTTTAAATTCAGGATTTTCCGCATGCTTTTTCTGCTGTATTTCTTTAAAAAGACGATAATATTCAATGGCATTATTAATTGAAGCCGTTGCAAACAAAGCATTGAATTTTCGCTGGTTCGTGGCGGCATTGTGCTTGTCAATAATAGCTTCCGCTACCGCTTGCTGCGCAAGAGCTTCTCCGGATTTTGGGCTTTGACTGCCTTTGCCCTTAAAATAATCCATGTGAAAACGCAGTACATTTTTATCGTCTATGGCATGGGTAATGGTGTAGGCGTGTAGCTGCTTTTCAAAAATTGACTCTGTTGTTTTATACGTTTCGCATTGGTCTTCACGGATTTTATAAGTTGCGTTTTCATCAAAAATTGGTGTGCCGGTAAAACCAAATAGTTGAGCATTTGGAAAGAATTCCTTTATTGCTTTATGATTTTCGCCAAACTGCGAACGGTGGCACTCATCAAAAATGAAAACCACCCGCTTGTTGCTCAAT
>PEAL01000093.1 GCA_002753725.1 Deltaproteobacteria bacterium | reverse complement strand
TTTATCTTATTGCCATTGGTTTGATTGCAGGCCTGGGGTCGATTGTTTTTCATTTGCTCTGTCAACTGGGTGTTCATTTTTTTATGGACATGCTTGCCGGTTATCGTCCGCCTTCACCTGCTGGAGAACATCATTTATTGCTCCCAACAGCAACCCCTTTTAACAAATGGATTCTATTAATTTTACCGGCAATGGGAGGCTTGATCAGTGGCTGGCTGGTCTATACGTTTGCACCCGAAGCAGAAGGTCATGGGACAGATGCTGCCATTGATGCATATCATCGAAAGGGCGGATATATTCGAAGTCGGGTACCATTCATCAAAACCATTGCTTCCGCAATTACGTTAACAACAGGAGGTTCTGGTGGACGAGAAGGTCCTATCGCTCAAATCGGTGCGGGATTTGGTTCTTTTTTGGCCACCCGATTGAAATTATCCAATCGAGAACGACGCATCATGATGGCTGCTGGAATTGGTGCAGGTGTCGGAAGTATTTTTCGTGCCCCACTTGCTGGTGCCTTATTTGCTGCTGAAGTGCTGTATCGGGATCCGGAGTTTGAGTCTGAGGTCATCATTCCTGCGGGAATGTCTTCAGTCGTCGCCTATTGTTTATTTTGTCTGGTCTTTGGATGGGGGACATTGTTTGAAGCGCCTGATTTTATATTTCGAAATCCATTGGAATTAGGTCCCTACATTGTTCTTTCCCTAATTTTGGTTGCTATGGGCGTCTTTTATATCAAAGCCTTTTATGGTGTTACCGCACTGTTTAAAAAAATAAAAATACCCAATCATTTCAAACCTTTTATTGGAGGCCTTTGTACAGGCATGATTGGTTTCTATCTTCCATATACACTTGCTTTTGGATATGGATATGCACAACAAGCCCTTTATTGTCAGTTATCCATTCCTTTTCTGCTGGCGCTGGCATTTGGTAAAATTTTGACAACTTCTTTTTCTATTGGTTCAGGCGGTAGTGGTGGTGTCTTCGGGCCATCGGTTGTGATTGGTGGCGCCATCGGTGGTGCTGTTGGACTTGCTTTTCATCAGATAATACCCGGCGTGGTAACACAACCTGGAGCATTTGTTATTGTCGGAATGGCTGGATTTTTTACAGCTGTTTCCAATACACCTATTTCAACCATCATCTTTGTCAGTGAAATGACCAATTCGTATCATTTACTTTTGCCCAGCCTTCTGGTTTGTTCTGTTTCTTATCTGGCCTCCCGACGATGGACAATTTACGAAAAGCAGGTACAAAATAAAATGCATTCTCCGGCCCATTACGGAACTTTCTTTGTGGATGTATTGCAGGAAATGCATGTTTCAGATTTAAAAGATCGTATCAAACAGGTGAAAAGCATACCAGAAAAAATGTTATTCATTGAATTTAAAGACTTTTTTTCAAAAACAAAACAACATTATTTTCCGGTTGTTGATGAGGATAACCGTTTAAGTGGAATATTTTCCAGCACAGATATTCGCTCTGTTTTGTTTGAACCTGATATTGAACATCTGATTGTGATGAAAGATATTGCCAAAGAAGATATCATCACCACATGCCCAGCAGATGATCTCAATTCAGTTCTTCGAAAATTGACCATCAGTAATATTGATAGCTTGCCTGTGGTTGAAAATAATGATAAAGCCAAACTATTGGGAATGTTGAACCGAAGGGAAGTTATCTCTTTTTATAACCAGAAGGTCGAAGAAATGAAATCTTTGCAAAAAAATTGATGACATATATATATGGAGGAAAAATGAGCAATACCAATCAATACCAAATGCCGGGGGTTACTTTTTCAACATTTATTGCCTCGTTAAGTTCATCTGCACTGGTGCATCTGGGAGAAATTGCAGAACCCA
This sequence comes from Deltaproteobacteria bacterium, assembly GCA_002753725.1. Classification (GTDB taxonomy): domain Bacteria; phylum Desulfobacterota; class Desulfobacteria; order Desulfobacterales; family Magnetomoraceae; genus Magnetomorum. Next base: position 14,703 of record PEAL01000093.1, on the reverse strand, counting down.
GCACTGGAGAAAAACAGGCCAATGTGCAAATTGCCAAACACACCATTGATATCATTGGTTTGCTTCAAGAAAAAACAAAAGGCAATCTCACCAATGATGAAACAAAACTGATACAAAACGTGCTGACCGATTTAAGAATGCGCTATCTTTCTGCATTAAAAAAATAAATATTGAGATGCAACAATTTATAAGTCCGGCAAAAGTCAATTTTTTTTTACGCGTTACTGGAAAACGTTTAGATGGCTATCATGAACTGATTTCTTTAATGAGTACTGTTTCTTTACATGACACCCTGACAATCGATTTCAATGCATCCCATATCCAGGTGAAATGTTCTCATCCGCAAGTTCCGGAAGATCATACCAATTTAGCGTACCAGGCAGCGAAGCGTTTCTTTCAAGCAACGGACATTAGTGATGGAGTCGATATCTGTATAGAAAAATGTATACCAGTGGGCGGAGGTCTTGGCGGTGGTTCCAGTAATGCCGCAACTGTGCTGATGGCATTAAATCAATGGTATCGATGCCCTTTGTCCAGGAGGCAACTCAGAGATATTGCATTATCGTTGGGTGCTGATGTTCCTTTTTTTCTTCATCAAAAAACGGCCCTGGTTTCCGGTGTTGGGGAAGTGCTGCATCCAGTGATGATTAAAATTTCCCACCCGCTTTTAATTATATATCCTGGTTTTCCGGTTTCAACTGCCTGGGTATTTAAAAACTTGAATTTAAATTTGACAAGAGCCAAAAGTGATGCTATAGAATCCATTTTTATGTTTGAATATAAAAATTCAAACGTCGACTGGTTGTCAGATATTCATAATGACCTTGAGTGTGTTACTTTTAAAAAGTACCCAGAACTGCTTGTGATTAAAGAGAACTTAACAGCCTCAGGGGCGATCTCATCAATTATGAGCGGCAGTGGATCGTGTATCATTGGGATATTTTCTGACACCAACAAATGCCAAAAGGCATGTGAAGAATTCAGTAAGTGTTCACCACAGCATGCTTATGTATGTCATGTGCTGAATTGAGATTATACATTTTTAAAATTGGGGCGTCGTCAAGTGGTAAGACACAGGATTTTGGTTCCTGCATTCGGAGGTTCGAATCCTCCCGCCCCAGCCTTTTTTCAAAATCAGAGTCTGTTCAAAAAAGGTTAATGGTATCTTAAGCATACCTTTATCCTTTTTTTGTTTGATAATCTCGAGTCGTAAGTTCTATAATGCTGGTGAAGAGTAGACGATTCTTAATTATTGGAATACATTTCCAAATTTTTGGAGATGATTTTTTTACAAAAGCCCTGCTTCACTCATGAGACCCAAAAAATGTTTGAACCATATTATATGAATGATTTATTTATTTTTAGTGGAAATGCTCACCCCTGGTTAGCAGAGAAAGTCTGTGAATATCTTAGAATTCCAATCGGTAACGCCAAAGTCAAAACCTTCAGTGATGGTGAAATCCAGGTGGAAATCAATGAAAATGTTCGATCAAAGGATATTTTTGTCATTCAGCCCACTTGCTCACCGGTCAATAATAATTTGATGGAATTATTATTGATTTCTGATGCCTTGCGGCGCTCTGCTGCCGGACGAATTATTGCTGTAATTCCTTACTTTGGATATGCACGGCAAGATAAAAAAGTAGCGCCTCGTGTGCCGATCAGCGCCAAACTGGTTGCGGATATGCTTCAAGTGTCTGGTGTTACACGGGTCATTACAATGGACTTGCATGCCGGCCAAATACAAGGCTTTTTTCATATCCCTGTGGATAACCTTTTTGCTGCTCCTCTGTTACTTGAATATATTCGAACACATTTTCATAATAATTTGGTTGTGGTTTCACCAGATGCTGGTGGTGTTGAACGCGCTCGGGCATTTGCAAAAAGATTATCTGCTGACCTGGCTATTGTTGACAAACGTCGAGATGCTCCCAATGAAGCTAAAGCAATGGCGGTCATTGGTGATGTCAAAGATAAAACGGCTGTTATTTTAGATGACATGATTGATACAGCCGGCACGATCACTGAAGCTGCATCAGCTTTACTTAAAAGAGGGGCGAATGAAGTTTATGCTTGTTGTACCCATCCGGTTCTTTCAGGTCCGGCGATGGAGCGTATTGAAAATTCTGGCTTAAAAAGTGTTGTTTGTACGGATACTATCCCTCTGAATGATCATAATGAATGTAAAAAATTTACTGTTCTCTCGGTTGCAGAACTGATCGGAGAGGCAATCATTCGAAGTCATCGGGGTGGTTCATTAAGTTCTTTGTTTGTATAAATATATACATAATGATATAGGGCATATAGAGGAGGACGATCTGTGGAATTCATAGATTTAAACGCAACAAAACGAACCCGCACCGGAAAAGGTGCAGCACGTAAGTTAAGACAATCAGAACATATTCCGGCAATACTTTACGGGCAAAAAATGGCTCCTGAAGCTTTAACGTTGTCAACAAAAGAGTTGGATCTGATTTTCAGAAAACACGGCAGGGAACGATTATTTTTTAATCTGATCATTGATGGTAATACAGGAGATTCTCGAAAGACATTGCTAAAAGAGCTTCAGGCGAACAATGTTACCGGAAGCCTTTTTCATATGGATTTGCATCAAGTGGATATGGAGCAAACACTTCATATTACAGTCCCATTGGTAACCACAGGCAAGTCAAAAGGCGTTGAAGCTGGTGGATTACTCCAGCTCGTTCGCAGAAAGCTCGAAATTATTTGTTTACCTGTCAATATACCGGATAAAATCGAAGTTGATGTTACTGATATTGACATTGGTGATTCTATCCATGTTTCTGAATTAGCATTGCCATCTGGTGTTATCGCTCCGCACGATGTTGACTTTACGATTGTTACTGTGCTGCAACCCAAAGGCCTGACAGCTGAGGAAGAGGGCGCTGAAGAAGAAGGTGAGGAAGAAACCGAAGTCGCACCCGCAGCCGCGCCTAAAAAAGGCAAAGAATCCTGATAATGAAATGGAACAGGTGTCGTCAGAAAGTAATCGTGTGTGGCTGATTGCCGGTCTTGGAAATCCTGGCACGAAATACGTAAATACACGACACAATATTGGGTATCAAGTCATTGATCAACTGGCTGATGATCTAAATGCATCATCAGAAAAAACAAAAATGGATGCCAGGATTTTAGACGCACGATTGGAATCGGAAAAATTATTTCTTATTAAGCCATTGCGCTTTATGAACCGCTCTGGTTCTGTTTTATATGAAGTAGCCAGGTACTTTCACATTGATTTATCCCATATGCTCGTGATTCACGATGATGTGGATCTTCAAATGGGAACAATCAAAATTAAACAGAAAGGAGGGCACGGCGGTCATAATGGTATCCGATCTGTTATCGAGTCATTTGGAGATGATACTTTTACCCGTATACGCGTGGGTATTGGCAGACCATTGACCAGCAAAACAATGGTCAATCATGTATTGGGAATGTTTCAATCCGATGAATACGAACAGGTTCAAACCATCATAGAAACCGCATCACGTTCAATAAAAACAATTCTTCTCAAGGGAATTTCACAGGCTATGAACCAATTTAACAATAAACAGATTTTAGTATAAGTATAAACGAGGAGGAAAGATGCAATTCATTTTGTCTAATATACCCTTAGCATGTACACTGGTTGGTGTTGCAGGGGTTGTTTTTGCAATTATCATCGCAACGATGGTTAAAGCAGCTCCGACGGGTAACGAAAAAATGCAAGAAATTGCAAATGCCGTTAAAGAAGGGGCTATCGCTTATTTGAATCGCCAGTTGAAAAGTATGGGTATCACTGGTATTTTTATATTTGGCGTTATTTATTACACTTTAGGATCATATACAGCTATTGGATTTCTTGTCGGTGCAGTGGCATCCTTTATGGCCGGCTATATTGGCATGCGTGTATCTGTTATCGCAAACATTCGCGTGGCTGAAGCTGCGAGACGTGGTCTAGCAGCTGGTCTGGATATGGCCTTCAAAGGTGGTTCTGTGACCGGTATGATGGTTGCCAGTCTTGCACTGACAGCAACTGCTGGTTACTATACGTACATTAAAACTGTGCCGAGCATTGAAAATCCAATTATTCCGCTGGTCGCTCTTGGATTTGGCGGAAGTTTGATTTCAATCTTTGCTCGATTGGGCGGTGGCATTTTTACCAAAGGCGCGGATGTTGGTGCAGACCTTGTGGGTAAACTTGAAGCCGGTATCCCTGAAGATGACCCCCGAAATCCTGCTGTTATCGCAGATAACGTTGGTGACAATGTTGGCGATTGTGCAGGTATGGCAGCAGATTTATTTGAAACATATGCTGTAACAGCTGTTGCGGCAATGCTTTTGGGACACCTTTTGTTCCCAAGCACTGAAGTTGCTACAAACTTACCGTTGGCATTGGGTGCTATTTCCGTTATTGCATCAGCGATTGCTATTTTCTTTGTCCGTTTGGGCGATAGTGAATACATCATGGGTGCTTTATACAAAGGGATGTTTGGCGCAGCAATCATTTCCGGTATTGTATTCTATTATGCCATCAAAAAATTGTTTGTCGGTGTTGAAGGCTTGGATGCGATGTCAATTTACTATTGCACAATTATTGGCCTGGTTCTGACCGTTCTGATCGTTATTATCACTGAATTCTACACAGGCATTTATGGCCCTGTAAAACATGTTGCTCAGGCATCAGTTACAGGTCATGCTACGAATATCATTGCTGGTCTGGGTGTCAGCATGCAGTCTACAGCCGCTCCTGTTATTGTTATTTGTGCCAGCATTGCGTTGGCTCACCATTTTGCAGGTCTTTATGGTATTGCGATGGCTGCCATGTCAATGCTGTCAATGACAGGAATGGTCATTGCTATTGATGCATATGGCCCCATTACAGACAATGCTGGCGGTATTGCAGAAATGGCCAACATGGATGATAGTGTCCGCGCTGTTACCGATCCTCTGGATGCTGTTGGTAACACCACCAAAGCAGTTACCAAAGGTTACGCCATTGGTTCTGCCGCCTTGGCAGCATTGGTTCTTTTTGCCGCTTATACCCAGGAATTTGCCATTCATGGCAAAGATGGTGCCATTGCTTTTGATTTGAGTAATGTCGATGTCATCATCGGCCTGTTTATTGGTGGTTTGTTGCCGTATCTGTTTGCTTCTATTGCAATGAACGCTGTTGGCAAAGCTGGCGGTGCAGTTGTTGAAGAAGTTAGACGTCAGTTCCGTGAAATTCCCGGCATTATGGAATATAAAGCCAAACCTGACTATTCTGCATGTGTGGATATTGTCACCAAGTTTGCATTAAAAGAAATGCTTATTCCTGCTTTATTACCGGTAGTGGCCCCGATTCTTGTTGGTCTGATTCTTGGCAAAGTCGCCTTGGGTGGTCTTTTAATCGGTAGTATTGTTACAGGTCTCTTTGTGGCTATCTCCATGACCACTGGTGGCGCTGCCTGGGATAATGCAAAAAAATATATTGAAGATGGTCATTTGGGCGGTAAAGGTAGTGAAGCACATAAAGCTGCCGTTACAGGCGACACCGTCGGCGATCCTTACAAAGATACAGCAGGGCCGGCAGTAAACCCAATGATTAAAATTCTGAACGTTGTTGCTCTTCTGATGGTCCCATTCCTGGTATAATCGGGACAATCAAAAACCCTTAGAGAAGAATTTAGAGAAAGAGGGATTGGCGATTCAAGGTTTAACGTCAATCCCTCTTTTATTTTTCAACCCAATAACACCCCCTTAAAAAAAGCATTTTTATTCCGATACTAATTCAATTGATTTATCTATTTAAAAATGTTATATTCATTTCAAATTTGAAAGACAACAGGAACAGATATATTATTGACCATTGCATGATAGTTTTTTTTTAAATATAGGCTGTCAATAATATTAGAAAAAAATACGTGTGCTATAGTTTCAAAAAAAGATTTTGACAGAGGGATATTCAATAACAATCCAAAATTTTTGTAGAAATTTATAGTACTTGTTCCATTATTCGTTATTTAGCGGTGAATAGAAAGAACCATGCAGGAAAAAGAACATATTGAAAAAAATTCCGAAAGTATATCGGATGAACCTATTCGACAATTTGCAGTCGGCGATCTAGCAGTATATCCTGCCCACGGCGTTGGTCGAATTGAAGCGATAGAAAGTCGAGAGATCAGTGGTGGCGTTCAGAATTTTTATATAATGAAAATATTAGAAAATTCAATGGTCATCATGATTCCTGTCCAAAATGTATCATCGGTTGGGCTGCGTGATATTCTTTCTGAGAATGATGTCCCCAAAGTGTATGATATCATGAAAGATCGTGATATTCCTCAGGACAACCAAACCTGGAATCGACGCTATCGCGATTACATGGAAAAAATTAAAACAGGTTCGTTATTTGAAGTTGCTGGCGTTTTCCGCGATTTATTTTTATTGCGATTAACCAAAGAACTTTCGTTTGGTGAGCGAAAATTATTGGATACCGCACAATGCTTACTTGTCAAAGAACTCTCTATTGCTAAACAATGCGAAGAAAAACTTGTATTGGATGAAATAAATGCATTGTTTGAGCCCGCCATCATAGAGTTAAAAGCAAGGTCTGCCGAAAGCGCTTCAGGTTCTAACGATGAAAAAGCTGAAGATTCCGATGACAACAGCGACGACAACGATGATAATGATGACGAAGACAGCGACAGTGACGATTAACGAACAGTCGATAACCTGGTATGCAAACGCACATAATTGAAGTAACAGAGCAAGATGCTAATAAACGTCTTGATCTGATTATTGTGCAATTGCTCCCTCAATATACACGTTCACATATCTCCCGCCTGATAAAAACGGACTGTATTCAGGTCAATCAACTTTCAAAAAAAACGAGTTATTCTGTTCGAAATGGCGACCTCATTCATATCGTGGTGCCGGAGAGTCAGCAACTGGAAGCTCAGCCAGAGTCTATTCCATTGCATATTTTATATGAGGACCAAGATATTCTCGTGATCAATAAACCCGCTGGATTGGTGGTACATCCTGCACCTGGGCATGCAAACGGGACGCTTGTCAATGCATTGCTATATTATAATGATCAACGTTTTTCAAGCGTCAGTCGTTTTGGCATTGTCCATCGTTTAGACCAGGATACAACCGGATGTCTGGTGGTTGCCAAGAATATGCTTTCACAAAATGTCCTGAATACAGCGTTTAAAGACAGAAAAATAAAAAAAAATTACTTGTGTGTTGTTCATGGTCAGATGAATGCACAAAAAGGACGAATTGACTTACCCATTGGACGTCACCCGGTTCATCGAAAAAAAATGTCAACCACAGGTAAACATTCCCGCACGGCTGAAACTCATTGGCGCGTTTCCAAACAGTTTCAACAGTTTACACTGTTGAATGTTCTTCTGAAAACGGGTCGAACTCATCAAATAAGGGTTCACCTTGCTGCGATCAATCATCCCATTGTTGGTGATCCACTCTATGGAAATCATCGAAATTGGCGAAATATTAAGCCAGATATCCAGCAGTGTTTAAAAAAAATTAACAGACAGATGCTTCATGCTTTTCAGCTAGGTTTTATTCATCCCACAACAAAAGAATATATTCAGTTTGAGGCATCCTTACCTCTGGACATGACTGAATTTTTGGAATTATTGGCAAAATAAAATAACACATTTTATTTTGTCTTGCCACTATCAAAGCCGGACATCATTTTTTTTATATGATCTCTTACAAAATGCGCTTTAAAAATATACAGTTGTGTTTCCCAGGGCAGATGCTTTTGCCAATTTTTAACGTCATTGCCTTTTTTATTTATGAGATTTTTCAGGCGTGGTGCTGAATAGTTATAGCCGGCAACCATCAGGTCAAAAATGAGTGATGCATTATTGTTGATATGTTCTGGGGGAAGAATTTTTTGAAGGGATATTGCCTTGCTGAGGGTCGATAGTTCTGAATCCAGATGTAAAAATTGAGCCATGACCGCATTGGAATGATGTCGCATGCCACCAAAAAAATCTGGAATCAATTCTGCTTTGGGATAAAGGTTTAACAGTGCCTCATATGAAGGTTTGATAATTTGAGCCAGACCATAAGCGCCTGATCGGCTCATGGCATAATGATAAGATTGTTCTTCATTGGCAGCGAGGTTAACCAATACTTTACGCATTTGAGTCAGCATCAGTGCGTCCAATTTTTTTTGGGAGGATTTTTTGACTCCCAATAAAATACGATGTCTTTTTTTTTTTTGATACGCGAGAAATGGCAAGTAATTGGCATAATCCATATGTTCTATCAGTAAAATGGTCATGACCAGTATGTTTGTTTGATCAGGAAGTGCTTTATGAACCGACAGGCCTGAGGTAAATAAAGAGGGGACTTCCAAAGATGCTATTTCAAGAAAGGCTTCACTCACTTTTTCTTTGATATAATTAAATCCATACTGCACCATCTCATCCGTATCAAGGTCTTTATTGAAGGGGCTATTCACAACGTGTTGAACGCCATCCTTAAGGGGTTGTCCCGGCATATTGATTGGAAAAGCAATGGCAGGTATTGAATATTTTTTGTCAAAAGCATCAGATGTTCCAGGAGAATATCCAACGTAATACATGGTTCCTGCACCTGAACCGGATTCTTTTACAATGACCATATTGGTTTTTTTGTCTTTAAAAGCTTCAGCATCTTTAGGAAATTCTATAGGAATTAATCGATCATTTTCCCGGTCATAGGTGGCTATGATCACTGAGTTGTGATTGGCATCATTATCCGTGACAAGGCTTTGCAGGAACCCCCGCGCATTGTCCAGTTGGTCCAGCAGATTTGCCAGGTTTCCATTTTCTTGTGGCATTTTGGCTGGTGATCGTGGTTGATACCGGATATCACTGTTTGTCAGGTCAGAACATAGTGGCGTGGCTAATTTATCCAGTTGGATGCTGTCATCTTTTTTTTGGGATTGTTTTATCGTAATGGCCAGCTCTCGCGTGATATTGATAACATCTTTTCTGTTGCTGTTCAAAGGTTCGAGAATCAGAGCATATTTATCCTCCGAATCTTTCAATCGAATTACCCATAACTGCCGAAGTAATTCAGGGCCGTGGGACTTCTCTAAAATCTTACTGATTTCAAAAAATTTTTCCTCAATACCTTTTTGAGAGCCGCCATAATAAAAACAAACCACACAGGCAACACCTTCTTTTTCTTTTTCCGGAGGTATCGGACATACCCATAATACCTGCTGACCATATACAGGATTCACCGGTGCTGCCACGATTGAGAGTGGTGCTGCCACAATGCTAACAGGCGAAAAAGGCATGCTGATAGAACGATCGATCTGATTTTTTTTTATGAGTTGATCACTTGAATGCTCAGCAAATAAAAAAGTGGGTATCAATAAAGATAAAAAAATAATAATGATATATCGCATCAAAAACGCCTACTCGCCGGTTAAGAGTTTAGCTTCTTTAAAATATTTCAATGCGCCAGGATGAATGGGAGCTGTCAATCCTTCTATCATATATTGAGGTGTTAAAACAGAATAGGCGGGATGAAATTTTTTTAATTGTTTGATTTGCGTAAATATTTCTTTTGTTATGATATAGATCAAACGTTCATTGATTTTTTCCGATGTCATTAAAATTGATTTGACGCCAAAAGAAGGGATAATGCTTTGTGCAGAAAATGATGGATAAAGGGTTAGTGGAATACTTGTATGAATATAATATGGATATTTTTTGAGTATTGGATCTACATTTAAAATGGGAATGAACTGAACAATTTTTTTACCGGAACATATTGCGTTAAAAAAGTCTGTGGGATGCCCTGCGGTGATAAATGCAGCGTCCAATTGATTAGAATGAATCATTTCTGGAACTTTATAGTCTTCATACGCGAAAGCCTTTAGATCATTACGCCATTGAAAGCCTTCATTTTCCAATGCGTGTAATGCATTTTGTCTTTGCCCAGAATCCAGATGACCAAGATTGACGCGTTTATTTTTAAGATCACCAATACATGCGATGCCAGAATCTTCAGAGGCAATCAACGTAACAGCTTCAGGATGAATTCCAAATATCGTTCTTAGTTGTTTCTGTGGATTGTTATTCCATTTTAATGTTCCATTATACGCTTGATATAGCCTGTCGGACTGAACAATCGCAAGCTCAATAGATCCGGTTAGAACATTATCAATATTGTATACAGAGCCGGATGTCGATTGCGCATTCAATCGTAAGCCTGTTTCCTTACTTTTACTATTGACAATACGGGCGATTGCACCACCTGTCAGGTAGTACAATCCTGTAATATCTCCTGTTCCAATGGTTAAATAGGCCTTTTCTTCACAAGCTACAGGGCTTGTGTAAGTGATCTGAACAAAACATATAAAAATAAATAGTGCTTTTTTCATTGGTTGTCTTTCCATGTTGAGTCGTAGGTTTCCATTATCCATTATTATAAATATGAACATCCCGCTGAGGAAAGGGTATGGTGATATTGTTTTCCCTGAAGCGTCGATCAATTTCAAACCGGATGTCGGTTCTTGTGGATATACTAAAATCCACATGCACCCAAATGCGAAGTTGAAAGAGCAATGCGCTGTCTCCAAAATCTGAAAAAACAACCTCTGGTGCAGGTATTCTATAAACGCGTGGATGTTTATCTGCTATGTCAAGTAAAATTTCTTTTACTTTTTTAATATCAGAACCATAGGCAACACCGATGTCAAGCGCACGGCGGATTTTTGGGTCTTTAAAACTCCAGTTGATCAGGCGGTTACTGATAAACTCTGAATTTGGAATAATTAAGGCTGCATTGTCAACACTTTGAACGATCGTTGATCGAACATTAATTTTTTGTACACTTCCCCATGTTCCGTTGATTTCAACCCAATCTCCCACCTGAATGGGCCGTTCAAACAATAATATCAGTCCACTGATAAAATTGTTAAATATATTTTGAAGTCCAAACCCAAGACCTATTCCCAATGCACCAAAGGCAACAGTTAATGAGGTTGTGCTGATACCAACGGCGTTGAGAGCAATGATAATTCCAAAAACCCAAAAAGAATAAGCAGTTATTGTTGATATGGTATCCTGTATCCCTTTCGCCATACCGCTGTTGGCAAGCATTTTTTTCAGGATGGTTGTTCGCCAAATTTTTACGATCATATGGGTAAATAGAAGGATCAAAAATGAATACACAAAACCGGGTAAACTGATTTGCATACCGCCGACAGGTATGGGGTTATTGAGCATTTTAAACAAGTTGATGATTGTTTTTACGCTAACACCCCAGGCAAGAAGTGCGGTAACAATAGAAAGCAGTCCCCATGCCAGAAAAGAAATTCGGATAAATGTCCATCGGATTGTTTGGCGGGTATTTTGTTGGGCATCATCCGTAGATTGATTGCGGGATGTATGAAGATTTAATTCTTTGACTGCCATAAAAAGAAGTGATCCCCAAAGGCAAACTATGACAAATTTTGCCCAGGACTGCTGCCAGTAGATCGATAATTCTGCAAATCCAGATAACTCCATCAAAAGGCTTGCACATACGATAAAATTTATACAAATAGCGACGATTCGTAAACGAATCAATTGAAGTCGATGATTGGATAGATTAGATTCATGGGACTTAAAAAATAGTTTCCAGGAGGTAATGACTATAACCAATAAAGTTGTTTCAAATAAACTCCGCATAATCAACAACAATTGTCCTGAGCCTTCCAATCCAAAGTAAATGATCATATAGGAAATAAACGATATCCGAATGGCCAAGATAAAAAAATAGATTTTTTTATAGACTGCATGTGAAATAGTGAATGCCTGTTCTTTTTGTTGGCCCCACAAGCGAGCAGCATCCAGTATCCAGTGAGTAAACAGCCACAACAGCAAAACATTCTTTGCAAACAAAACAGCAAAAACAGGAGAATACAGTAGGGAAGAAAAGATAACAAAAAACAGTGTTATCCCGAGAAGCACAAAAGATTTCGTAAAAAGATGAAGTGCAAATGAACACCAGATAAAGTCTGTGGAAGCGGCCAGTTTGTTAGCCCCTCGTTTTAATAGATGTTTACATTGAAAAAAAATTGCGATAATAAAAAAGAAAACCAGAAGTGATGTAAACATAAATATGCCATAGGTCATCCATAGATCTTTAAAAAATGATGTCCAAAAATGACTGGAATATAACATCTGCCATTTCGAGAATAACATCACACATTCAGAATAAATTTGCTGGATACCGATTAAACTCGATCTTCTTTGAAACAAAGCTTTGGTTCGCTTTTCATTGATGTGTAACCGGCATTTGTCTTTAAAATTTTCAAATGATTGTTTGATTTCCAGGTGTATCCGAGATCGTTCATCGTACATCGATATTGTTTTATCCAAAAAAACGAGCTTATCTTCTAATATTAGTGTCAGGGTCTCAAGGTTTTCTAATAGAATTTCTGGAATGGTCAGTTTGTCACCAATTTTTTCAATGGTGATTTCTGATAATTGTTTTTTATTTGTGGTATGTCGTTCTGACGTTTCCAGGTAGAGTTGTCTGGCAGATTTCAGGCGTGCTTTTAATCCGGTAATCCGCTCATTAATTTGATAAACCACAGACGTTGTGGTGATGTAAATTCGTTCAAGTTCTTTGACCTGAGTTGTCTCCAGTGTCAACAAATTGGTATAGGATGAAAGTTGAATTTTGTATGAATTAAATGACTGCTCATCAACATTTTGATCAATTTTTGATTGAACAAATGTTGTTTTAAGCGCAGCTAAATTTTTCTTTTCTTCCTGAATTGTGTTTTCAATGGATTTACAAAGCTCAATATATTGAATCTGCCCTTTGAATTTTTGAATGGTATCCATATTTTGTGTGATGTTTTCAGAGGCACCAGCGCTCGTATAATTGTTGCTTTCATTTTGAATTGTTTCCTGGGCGCATATGGCAGAAACCCAAATACTAAATATGAAAAACAACGATAAGAATCGTTTCAATAAAAGTTTATCCATCAACATATATTAACCTTTACCTAATTTATGAAAAAGGAATTAAAATGAAATCTATTGATCTTGATCAAATTACTCCCAGGACTGTCATTCCTGGATATAATGGAAAATTCGTTCATACCGACAAACTCACCCTGAGTTTTTGGGAAATTGAAGCCGGTAATGACTTGCCAGAACATTCACACCCTCATGAACAAACAACAATTGTTATCGAGGGAACCTTTCAGCTCAATTTGGAAGGAACAGTCTTTACATTGGCACCCAATCAATTGTTGACGATTTTACCCAATTGCATGCATTCGGGAACAGCTCTAAGCGATTGCAAGGTGATGGATGTTTTCTGTCCTGTTCGTGAGGATTACAGATTATAGTATGCAAACACTAAAGGTAAAAAAATGAGTATGCAGATAAAAATTATAATAAATTTAAAGTTTTTATTTGACTGCATCTCTAATACATCCCTCAACTTCTCTAAGAAGTAATGGTTCTTCGTCAGATTTAATGGAACCAATTTTAACATACTTGTATATTCTTGGCAACCCCTTTCCACGGTATCCATGACCTGTTTGTGTCCTCATGAAATCGCCATTCAGTGCAGATTTTACTATTTTGGTTTCACTAAATTCTGAAACACCAATTCGTGATAACGCTATTGCCCTCAAAATCAATGGAAACTTTATCATTTGGTGATTGAATAACGTTTTTTACACCAAATACTTTTTCAATTGCAGGATTTATAATATTGTCTATCTTTTCTTGAACACCTGAATTATTTGCATCAATAAGAATACCAATATTTTTGGTTTCGCCTTTCTTGATTCTTGATTTGAATTGTTTGCGTATTCAATACAGAAAAAATTGCATCCTGACCTTTTGCATTTTTAACACGATCTATTACAAGATACCTTTTTGGAAATATTTCGTTTAAATACGAAATGTAAGCTTCCAAAAACTTTTTATCACTCATTCCTTCAACAATAATAACATTCATCTGATATCCATCCCCAATGAAAAGTGATCAGCCAATCTAATCGAATCCAGTACCGTTACGACAATTTTGTCTGAATCCACATTTCTTGATAAATTAATATATTTCATATTTTCATGATCAAATAGTTCTGCCACTCTTGAAAAAGATTCTATACATTCCTTTGAGTGAGTCACAGCAAAAATCTGGCAATTGGCTTGGCTGGCTGTATCAAAGAGGATCTCCCACATTTTGTCATATTTAGTATAGTGTATACCATTTTCAATCTCATCAATATAAAGCTGACCATCTCTACTTTTCCAAATAGAGCAAACAATAGCAATATAACGATTCAGACCACCTCCCATAGAAGACAGTAAAACAGGAACATTCTTATCTTTTAGTTTTATTTTAAAAGTGATGAACTGCTCTGTCGGCCTTATCAGTAATGACTCTATCCGAGGGTCAAAGGTATTAAGAAAGCTATTGATTTCAGCAATCAGACCTAAATCGACAATTTTACCATATAGTTCAGATAGATGCCTTTCATCTAAGTTCGCTGGGGTGATAAAATTTATATTCTTTGTTGCATGATTTGATGAGTGTATTAAAACCATCATTTAAGTTTAATCCTTGGGAAATCATTTTTATGCCTATGGTTTTGAAAAGTTTAATCCACAACAATCCTAAAAACTGCAATAAAAATAAGGCCAAAGAAAAAACAACAATGTTAAATTG
>PEAL01000575.1 GCA_002753725.1 Deltaproteobacteria bacterium | reverse complement strand
CTGGATGGCGATTTAATTTCAAGTTTATTGACAATTTCAACAGAATAGTTTTCTGAATCTTTACGGCCTATTTCATCCTCGACGAATACTCTGAAATAAAATGCGCCGGTTTCTGTAAATTTGCCAAAAACATTGCCATTTGAAGGATCAAGATCCAATGTTGGCGGAAAGCCCTGCGTTTTAGTGAAATTATAGGGCGGCTTGCCGCACTTCACATGAATATTTTTATCGATTGTCGATCTCAACAGGGGGAAGGGATTTTCAAATAATTCATCATTTCTGGTTATAATGGATAATGGACAGGGTTCAATATCAATAATGACAGTTTCTGACCAGGTGTTGCAGGATCCCTCATTACGATTGTTGTCACCATCATCAGACAATACAATGGTGAGAATTGACTGATCAAATTCACTGATTTTGGTTTGAAAACACAGATTTCCTGTATTCTGAAAAATTTGAGGATATTGTTCAAAGATCGATTCATTGTTTGTTTCAATTTCAATAGATACGTTTTGATCGGATTCATTGGAGGGCCCTGGCGAAACATTGGAGATAAAATTGGTGAAACAACGATAGTCTCCATCCGCAGGCAGAAAAATTTCGGTGGTACTTATGGTAAAATGCGGACAATCATTAACAGGCAGCACACTTAATTTAAAGTGTTCAATGGCCTGTATTTTTGCCTGATCTGTTACCGTGATTTCAATCCATGTTTCGCCGAAAGCGTCTGGTTTGGGCGTTAATGAGAACACCTTATCTGTGCATGAATCTGAAGAGAGCATGTTGATTTTCGAAAAAATTGTGTCATTTGACACATGTGTTGTGATTATTAAATCACAGGGGTTGGTTTCAACATCATTCATGCTGAAACTGATAAACGCTGGTGGACCATCTTCTTTGATTTCAATGTCATCAATCCGAGAAATGGTCGGTGGATGATTGGTTATGATGGAAAAGAGTCCCTGGGTGGTAAGGTGAGACGTATTTTCCGATTCAATTTTAAGCATACAATTATCTGATTTCATTCCAGAAACAGTCCAGATATGTTCACCATCGTTTTCTGTGCTTTCTGCAATGGTATCAAATGAATTATTTTTGCCGCCATCACGTGAAATAAGTATTTTCACATTTCCATCAATACCTTGCGGTAACCAGGTAATCTTCATCTGTTCGCCAACACACCATAGTGATGCTGCTTTGGGAGCGGTAATTAAAAGATTTTCAGGAATAATATTTTGCCCGCCGCGAACCGCACGAACAGGGTACTTTTTCGACTTGAATTTGTAAGTTACGCCTGCATTACGAAAATAAACTGCCCAGGCAAAAGTTGGATATCTTGCATAGCTTGAAGATGTCCAGTAAAATGAAGACACTGTGTTGGAAAAAAAGTCTGGATTGACTGCCGGGGAGTAGTGAAGATAATCTGATATGGAAAGCAATTCTTTTGCATTGGGCAGCCGCCAGTCTGTATAGCCGGCATGGTTAAGATGTTCACACCAGGAAAGGGCATCCGCCCAGCTCATAGATGTTTCAGATACCTGGGACTGCCACATAAACCCTGTGCAATTATCAGTAATGGTGCCATCTGGATTCATTTTAAATCGATCTTCAGCACATAAAGGTTGTCCCCGCACAGCGCGTACATGGTTAAGAGATGACTTGTTTTCATAATTATTTCCGCCATAACTGAACAATACTGTCCAGGCATTTTCAGTATTGTAGATATCCGGCGTTGATGTCCAGTATCCTGAATGCATTGTGTGTTCAAAAAAAGAAGGGTTCATGCTGGGCAGAAATCTGGATAAATCAAACAATGACATCATTTCAACAACATCAGGCAATCGCCAGTCTTTGGCAACAAGCGCCATTGCATTCAGATTTTTAATAAATGCGCTTGTGTTTGTATAACCCGTATCATTGTTGGCAAGCCAGATGTATTTGTTATCGGCATCATGGGGGTTGTTAAAATTCTCAATGCTATCTGAAGGGTGCTTAACTTCCCATATCAAGCCGGTCACATTGTCTTTGACCATGGCCCATTGTGATGCGGATTCAGGTAATTCATTGCTCTGGGCATCCAGCTTGCTGAACGAAACCGGATTGATTTGATAGTTGGCATCCTGACCATATAATGCCTCCCCTTCTTTTGGGCAGGGGATTTCATATTGCGTGTTGTAACATTGATTTTGATTTGTGTCCGACATTTGGGCGGTCAGATCACAGGTGATTGCCATCAAAATGCAAAGGATAGTTGTTTGGATGAATTTCATTTTTCCTCCTGATTTTTTTGTTTTTCATGGGACTGCCTGGTTTCCCATTTATATTAAGTCAGAAATTTTCGGGTATATTGTGGTTGTTGTGGTTGTGGGTCGGACCAAACCAACCCATTAAAATTCAAGAAATTTCATCCCAAAACAGGCCATTTTTACCCTCTATAATGTGCGAGTTGACACTTAACCCTTTTCTGGTACTTGTTTTTTCTATATAATTTTGGGCTTAAGAACAGTTTTTGTGCAGCAACCTAATATCTCTGCAATATATGTCCGCCCTCCGTGCCCTAATTTTAATGCTTCAATCCCTGCATAACGCCTCCTGTCTTTTTCGTTTAGTGAGTCATAGAATCTTTTCATTTCTGTTTGATAGGGATGAATCTCTTTAATCGTTCCAGCTTGTGTAAAAAAATTTGATGTTGAATCATTTTGATTTGTAACTGGTAGTAAAAATTTGTATTGATTTAAAAATACAGAGCGGTAAATATCCAAGTCATTTATATATATATGTTCTTTATCAGTGTTTGTATTGTAATTAATATTTAGAGTGTTAAAGATATTAAAATTTTTCATATTGTAGAAAAAAGAAGGTTTTATATTCCCTATAGCTGCACTTAAATTAACATGTAGCGAGTTGTTATTGATAATATCAGAACAAGAGTAGCTTAATTCAAAACCACCATTTAAGTTTAATCCTTGGGAAATCATTTTTATGCCTATGGTTTTGAAAAGTTTAATCCACAACAATCCTAAAAACTGCAATAAAAATAAGGCCAAAGAAAAAACAACAATGTTAAATTG
>PEAL01000574.1 GCA_002753725.1 Deltaproteobacteria bacterium | reverse complement strand
GATCTCTGTTTTTTTTTAATTGAATAATTTCGATTTCTGAGAATGAATAATTGATATTTTTCATATGTGTCTCCTATCAATATGTTTTTAATTGATATAGACACATTTAGTTTAAAATTCTTACACTAATATTTAGGGCAAAAATCATGCCATAACAAACCAAAGTCGGACGATAATATAATGATATATTATCGTTCAACTTTGGTTTGTCCTGGCATAAATTTTGCCCTTTATACTTTTTATATTTTCGACAAGTTATATTATGCATAAATTATTTGAAATTTTTCAACCATTAATTTTTTTATGTTTTTATAATGATCTTTGACATTATTGAAAAATTGAAAAGTTTTTGCCCTAAACTCTTTATATTCTTTGTAATATTTATTTCTTACAAGTGTTTTTTTCGCGTATTTCCAAAATCTTTCTATTAAGTTTAGGTTCGGTGAATATGCTGGTAAAAAAATTAGTTTAATACGGTCATTCTCTTTTAACCATTCTCTTACTATTTTTGCATGAAAATATCTTGCATTATCGACTATCACATTTATGATTGAAGCCTTTGAATATGTAATTAATATATGTTTTAAAATTTCAAGAGCACGCTCAGCATTACAATTCTCCTCACTTGAGATATGTAAAAATGAACAGTCACTTGGATTATACGCTCCAAGAATATTTATTCTTCTTCTTGAAGTATTGGTTTCATTGAGTGGTGGAAATAAAGGATTTCCCCAACAATCAGTTGATAAATTCTGATGTATTAAATGCATAGCATCAGCAAACAAAGTTACAGAATTATCAATAGATCGCATCTCATGATAGTTTTTAATAAAATCTTTCTGAATCTCAACTGAGGGTGGATTTCCAGGTATTGTTCTTCCTTTGATTAATTTGAGCCCTAATTCCTTTAATATTTTTCTTATCCCTTCTATTGAATATTCAATACCAAAGTGTTCTTTGATATAACATAATATTTCTTTTAGTGTTTCTGGGTTTTCAAAAGAAACATAAATATAGATTTGATTTTTTTGAAATGTATTTAAATATGGCTTCTTTTCTTTATAGTTATAAGATGTTAAACTATTTATTCCCTCAGTTATGTATAATATTATCCATCTTTCAATTGTTTTGATAGATTTTCCAAAAATTTCAGCAATTGTTATTGGCTTCAATGATAATGTCGCAAATAAAATCAAAACTAATATTTTTTCATGAATACGATGATCTGAAAATTGATTTCTATATTGCTTGAGAGTTTGAATTTCAAATTCTGAAAAACTATAATTGGGGTGTTATCTGAGAAAACCTACCTTCGGGTGAAAGGTTTTCTATCTTCATTTTCATAAGTCATTTAGCTGTATTTTTTGCTTTAGGCTTGGCCACTTTAGGCTTTGGTGCAGTGCTTTCTTTATCAGCTTCAGTTGGTATATGTGGCCGTATCATTTCATATAAATACCATTGACGTTGAGGGGGAAGCTCTTTGAGTGGATGAACAGGTGGCCCTTTTCTCAGTTTTTCATCTAAGTGATCTACCTTTTTTTTAAGTAGAGCAAATGTCCCTTCATTGGCGTCAACGCTCTCCTTTACGGCTATCTCTCCAATCATATTTACATCGGTTTTAAAATGTTGATATTTCGTTATCTCAGGAAGTTTTTTGAATATTTTTCCCAACCAAGTTGACCATTTTCTGAATTGGAAGATCCCACTATTTTGGCTGTCTCTGTACCGTTGACATGTGTTAAATCCTCCAGGCGTTGATGAGTTGATAACATCAACCAAATGTTCATAGGTATAAACCTTTGAACGTCTATACCGCTTCTTGATCAGCCCAAAGTAACCATCCGGTGAAAATTTCGTATGTCCAACTATCATAAATGACAATGTAATAGATTTGTGCTTCCCTGTTATGACCCGGTACATGAGATACTGTATAACGGCATTGTTTTTGTTTTGGCCGACGCAATTGTCTGCTGTTAGGAGCACATGTTCCTCGCCTAACCCGTATTTATCGAAAAAATGATCCAGCAACGAAATTACTGTATCAGCACCCTTACCCGGAAAGTCAGCTTCATCAATGAGGTAGTTGACTTGCTTGGGTATTGCCTCACAGCAAATGCCGAATAACTGTGCAGTTCGTGGAGATTTGAAATAAATTGGCCCAACTTGATGATCTTCATAAGGAAACTGTAACTGCTGTGCAAAATCCCACGAGTAGTGCATAACGGAGCCTTGGGAAAGATCAGTCGTTCCGTTTGATATAGCATTAATATACGACTCTTTAGAAGCTTGAATTGATGCACGGTAGTAATCACGTTCTTTCTTGGCTTCGAGAAGATGCTCTCTTGCCCTCATCAGACAATCCAGTTTGTATTCTTCGTCTCCAGTAGCAATCGAAGCATTAATCAGCTTTTTGTTATCTTCACACGTTATGCATAAATCACTCTTAGTTCTCGAGAAAACGATATGTGGAAAAGACTCAATCCACAATCTCCTGAAAGTTTGATACTTAACAGGATCGGAGCCTTCCAGATCCATGCTCTTCTCATAAATCCTATGTACGGATTTGTAGTTCATAATAGTGGGTAAATAGACCTTTAATCGACCTTTCGCAGCACGTAAATCACGCCCAGGATCAGGAAGACCATGTACAACTGTAAAATTTTCTATAAAAATTTTCACCTTCCTCTTATCCATCGGTTTGCAGGCATGCTTCGGTGCTCTTCCTGCATTACCATGATTAGGCGGCAACGTTCCAATTTCGGTCAAATATTTCTGTCGTCGTTTAAGGCGATCTATCGATTCACCATGGTAGAACAAAAACATGGCACGACATACGGGACGATCTGCATTGATGAAGTAGTCGAATCTCTTACGTTCCCTTTGGCTGCTTGAACGTGCAGATACGGAATGCTCAGATGACCGTATGAACGTCTGTAATTTACCAACAATGAAACTGTGTTGCTCATTCCATGACATTAGGCGGAAGTCCTCGCGAGCATCAAGTACTTCACTGACGCTAAAAAACTGCTGGCAATTCTGACCACATGGGCATGGTGTGGATAAAAAACGAGAAACATTTTCTC
>PEAL01000092.1 GCA_002753725.1 Deltaproteobacteria bacterium | reverse complement strand
CTGGGTGATGGTTCGGAAACCAATCGAAATCAACCGGCAATTGTACCAGGACTGGCCAATATCATTGCCATTGCTGCGGGTGATTATCATACCGTTGCATTGAAAAATGATGGAACGGTCTGGACATGGGGAGACAATCCTTTCGGTCAATTGGGTGATGGCACAACAATCATGAAAAAAACGCCGGTTCGTGTGGTGGATATCTCTAATGTGACATCCATTGCTGCGGGCTATGTGCATACTCTGGCACTTCGAAATGATGGTACGGTCTGGGGATGGGGCGGTAATGTTTATGGTCAGTTGGGTGATAACACCACTGAAATGCGAACCCGTCCAGTGAAAGCAGATATTTTTCCAAAAGTGATTGCTGTTGAAGCAGGCCACTATCATAGTCTGGTCTTGAAAAGTGATGGTTCGGTCTGGAGTTTTGGTTCCAATTCCTTTGGACAATTGGGTGACAGCACGCTTCAGGGACAAATGCAGCCTTTGCAGGTACATGGTTTAAATAATGTGGGAACCCTGGATATTGGTACTCCTTATTTTATTTCAGAGGACAGTCAAACCGGTGCCATTCTTTTCTCCATTACTGATGAAGAAACACCTTCAGAATATCTGATTGTAACAGCAGCATCATCAAATCCACGTCTGGTGCCGGAAACAAGTATTACCCTTGAAGGTTCAGGCAAGATACGAACCATAACGGTACGTCCGGCAAAAAATCAGTTTGGCAAGGCAACCATTACATTGACAGTCAGTGATGGGCTGTCCAGTACGACCGAAAGCTTTACATTATGGGTCAATGAAATTAATGATGCGCCGCTGATTTCAGATATCGGCTATCAAAGTATCGATGAGGACACGCCATCCCCCCAAATTCCATTTACCATCAGCGATATGGAAACACCGGCAGATTATTTACTGGTATCTGCATCTTCATCCAATACAGATTTGATTCCCAATGGCAATATCCAGATTTCAGGCACAGGATCATCCCGAACCATTCAGGTCACACCGGCTGAAAACATGTATGGTATTGCCACCATCACCATTGAAGTCAGTGATGGCTTTGCGGTGGTTTCTGACACCTTTACTGTTCGGGTTAAAGATGTCAATGATCCTCCCGATATTTCAGATATTCTCGATCAAATCACGGATGAAGATACACCCACCGCACCCATTCAATTTGTCGTTTCTGATATGGAAACTCCTGGCAGTAACCTTGTCGTAACCGCATCCACATCTGATCCGACAAAAGTAGCGGTATCCACAATCTTGTTTGGAGGAAGCGATCAAAATCGAACCGTTACGCTGATACCATTACCCGATCAAAATGGTCATGTACAAATTACACTTCATGTCAGCGATGGAGCTTTGACCGCCCAAAAATCATTTGATCTTTATATTGCACCGGTGGATGATGTTCCTCGTATTTCACCAATCAGCAATCAGGAAACCTTCGAATATGTAACCACCCTGCCCATTTCATTTACTATTACAGATGCAGAAACACCTCCTGAAGATTTAATTCTTACAGGCGTTTCCAGTGACACCCTGATTGTAACCAATGAAGGCATTACTTTTGGAGGTACAGGATCGCAACGAACGATTATTATTTCGCCTCAGGAAAATCAATTTGGAACCACAGATATTACGATTGCCATCAGCGATGGCAATAATACCATCATTGAAACATTTTCATTAACTGTCAATCCGCAACGGGATTGGGATATTCTGGATTCTATTGTCACTTACAGCGATCTGGAAGATATCTGGGGCCGATCAGCCAATGATATTTATGCTGTTGGCAACAGTGGCGCCATTTTCCATTATAATGGTATTTCCTGGTCTAAAGTGGTGACCACCTATGATGATGATTTCAATGCTATCTGGGGTGATGTAGGGATGGTTTATGTTGTGGGAAACAACGGCGTGGTGCTTCAATACAATGGATATAGCTGGTCAAAAATGTTCACTGGAACCACAGAACACTTATATGGTGTTTGGGGAAATGGACGCTCTGTCTTTGCCGTTGGCACCTATGGAACCATCTTGAAATACAATGGCGTTAGCTGGACAGAAATGTCAAGCAGCACAACCACTACCTTGCTGGATGTCTGGGGCAATGAAAACAAGATGTATGCCGCAGGTAATGGCGGGTTGGTTCTCCAGTATAATGGATATGATTGGCAACCCATGACCAAAATTACCGCCTATTCTCTTCGCGGGGTATGGGGAAGCTCTGAAAACGATGTTTTTGTTGTGGGCGATGGTGGAACGATCCTTCATTATGATGGCACAGAATGGGTGGAAATGGAACGTGGGAAATTTTCATCACTCAAGGGAATTTGGGGCCTTTCTGGCAATAAAGTTTTTGCTGCCGGACTTCAGGGCACCATTGTTTCCTATAATGGCACGGAATGGTCAGAAACTGAAAGTGGCGTAGTGTTTCCATTGATGGGCCTTTGGGGGGCATCGATCACCGATATTTATGTGGTTGGCGAAAATGGAACGATTCTAAAACGTTCAACCGGTCAGATCAGCGGAAAAATTGTCACAACGATTACCGGTGGAAATGCCATTGTGGTAGGGGCATCGGTAAGCATTCAGGAAACAGGTCAGCATACCACAACCGATACCAATGGAAACTATCATTTTGATAATGTTCCTATTGGCGCATACACCGTGATTGTTTCATCAGAATATTTTCAAGAAATGACCCTTACAGATGTTCGTGTACCAGGGGGCGAGGTTGCCATACCTGATATTGAATTATCAGATTTGAAAACAGGCTTGTATTCTCAGGCAGAACTGGATAATGCGGTTTATAAAGAAAGGATCAAGTATGACCCTGATGCTGATGGCGTTATTTCTGTGGAGAATATTATTTTCTTCTTGCAGTGGTTGACCGAAATTCGATAGGAAGGTCACACAGAAATATTCATTGATTAGGAATGCTCGAAAAATAAGTTCCTCATTTTAGATTGGAATCCCAAAGCTTTAGCTTTGGGATTTACAGAAAAACCACGCATTGAAAATCTAAGGAACTCCCAAAGCTAAAGCTTTAGGACGCCACTATTCATTGAATTAAGGATCGTGTCCTAAGTATATGTTTTATGGCTAAAATAACATATACTGGGCGCATTCCTACAAAGTCGGACATTTTAGTCTTTTTGAAAATCAGGTACAAAACAATGAAAAATATCAAACTCGCTTTTCTTTTTGTAGCCCTCCTTTGGGGCATCCATGCCTTTAACCTGTTTTTCCCTGGAGATTTACGATTAATGGGGATCTGGCCGCGCAGTATCCAGGGACTTTGGGGGATTCTGTTTTGCCCCTTTTTGCATCGTAATTTTTCACATTTATGTGCGAACTCTGGAGCACTGATTGTGTTATTATCTGTTTCTTTAACGTACAGCAAAAAATTGACGGCCATTGCACTGATGTATATTATTCTCTTTGGTGGTGGGATGGTCTGGTTGCTGGGGTCTCCTGGAAGTTTACATATTGGGGCCAGTGGGGTGGTGTTTGGTTTAATTGGTTTTTTGATATGTTCTGGATTGACGCATCAAAATTTAAAAGCCATTGTGATATCCATCCTGGTCTGTTTTTTTTATGGCGGGGCCTTACTGTCTTTGTTTGTTGTCATACCTGGCATCAGTTGGTCCGGGCATTTTTTTGGATTTTTGTCTGGGATTCTTGCCTGCCGGCTTGTTCATAAGTCCTGAACAATTTTTAAGTAAGAATGAATTGTTGAAATATGTTGGATCACCCTTTTTCCCACAGCCCCAAAAAATAAAGACTCCGATACAAATCATACAGATCAATAATCGTTTGAAGGTAAGTTTCACTGGTTCGTACATTCTTCTTGCAATATTTCAGAGGCATGCTCAATGGCTTTTTGGATCTGATGTGTTGCTGTTCCGCCCATGCAGCTTCTCTGATTGATCATTGTCATTGGCATTAATAATGGCATAAGATCGTCATCAATCACATCTGAAAACTGTTTCAAGGTGTCCACAGACAATTCATGAATTTCTGCTCCCTGACCAATGGCATACTGAACAATTTTTCCGGAAATATGATGCGCTTCCCTGAATGGAATACCTTTATTCACAAGATAATCCGCAAGATCCGTTGCATTGAGATAGCCAGATTCACAGGCCGATTGCATCTGTTTTTTATTGAGTTTCATCTCCGGAAGCATATGACAATAAATATCCAGGCAGGCTTTTAGCGTATCAATCGTATCAAACAGCGGTTCTTTATCTTCCTGCATATCTCTGTTATAAGCCAATGGCAAACCTTTCATCAGCGTCAGAACCGATATCAGGCTTCCGAAAACCCGTCCGCATTTTCCTCTGGTCAATTCTGCGGCATCAGGATTCTTTTTTTGAGGCATAATACTGCTGCCGGTGGTGTAGGCATCAGACAACTCGATAAAGTTAAATTCTTTTGATGACCACAAGATGAGTTCTTCAGACAATCGACTTAAATGAACCATACAGATACTGGCACAAGATAAAAATTCAATAACAAAATCTCGATCAGAGACGGCATCCATACTGTTTTGTGATATTTCTTTAAAATTCAAAAGATTTGCAGTGAATGCCCTATCAATGGGAAAAGTTGTGCCTGCAAGGGCGGCGCTTCCCAAAGGCATGACATCAATCCGTCGGTATGCATCTTTGAATCGGTCAGCATCGCGGGTAAACATCTCATAATAAGCCATAAAATGGTGCGAAATCAATACGGGCTGTGCGCGCTGTAAATGCGTATAACCAGGAATAATCACATGGATATTTTTTTCTGACAGAACAACCAACACCTGCCGCAGTTGATGCAACAGATGAAGAATACGTTGTGTTTCGTCGCGCAGATACATCCTTATATCCAGACACACCTGATCGTTTCTACTGCGTGCGGTATGCAATTTTTTTGCTGTATCACCACAAATTTCTGCCAGCCGATGCTCAATATGCATGTGGATATCTTCAAGGGCAGGATCAATGGTAAAGCGTCCTGATTCAATTTCCTTTTGAATGATTTCAAGGCCTTTGACAAGGGTGTGGGCATCTGATGAAGTAATAATCTTTTGATGTTCCAACATCAAACAATGGGCAATACTGCCAGCAATATCATGTGCATATAATCGTTGATCATAGTCTATGGATGCGCTAAATGCTTCCATCCGTTTATCGGTGGTTTGAGAAAAACGTCCGCCCCAGAGTTTTGCCATGCTCGTTAACCCTTTATGATTTCATCATGGATTGAATTCTTAATCGCAATGCATTCAATTTGATAAAGCCCTCTGCATCCTTTTGGTGATAGACACTGTCATCTTCAAATGTAGCAAAATCATGACGATAGAGGGAGAAATCTGATTTCCGACCACGAACAATACAATTGCCCTTGTAAAGTTCCAGTCGAACAATTCCTGTCACATTATCCTGTGTGGAATCAATAAATGTTTGCAGGGATCGCATTTCCGGTGAGAACCAAAAACCATTATATACCAGTTGTGCATACTTGGGAATGAGCGAATCTCTAAGATGCATCAGTTCGCGATCCATTGTGATCGATTCCATCGTCATATGGGCAATGCGTAAAATTGTACCGCCCGGAGTTTCATAAACACCTCTGGATTTCATACCCACAAAGCGGTTTTCAACCAAATCTAAGCGACCGATACCATGTTTACCGCCGAGCCGATTGAGTGATGCCAATAATTGGGCTGGTGTCATGCTAAGTCCGTTGATTGCAACAGGATTACCTTTTTCAAATGTAAGTTCTATCATTTCTGATGTATCTGGAGCCTCTTGAGGTGAAACCGTCAGTGTGAACATATTTTCTGAAGGTGCGATCCAGGGATCTTCAAGTTCTTCGCCCTCATAGCTGATATGTAAAAGATTACGATCTGAACTGTAGGGTTTGGGTTGTTTTTTACTGATGGGGATGCCATGTTTTTCAGCAAAGGATAGAAGTGCTGTTCGTGAATTTAAATCCCATTCCCGCCAAGGAGCGATTATTTTAATATGAGGCGAAAGGGCAATATACGTCATTTCAAATCTGACCTGATCATTCCCTTTACCGGTTGCCCCATGACTGACAGCATCTGCGCCTTCAATGCCGGCAATTTCGATCTGTCGTTTAGCAATGAGCGGACGGGCAAGGGATGTTCCTAGCAGGTATTGTCCTTCATAAATTGCGTTGGCACGAAAAGCTGGGAATACATAGTCTTTAACAAATGTTTCTCTTAAATCATCAATATAGACTTTGACAGCGCCTGTATTTTTGGCTTTTTCATCAATATAATCCAGTTCTTCTTCCTGGCCAATATCTGCTGAAAAGGTTACGACCTCACATTGATAGGTTTCAATCAACCACTTGAGAATGACGGATGTATCCAATCCGCCGGAATAGGCCAGAACAACTTTTTTGATTTTTTTAGACATTTGCTCTCCTGATATATTTTTATATATGGAAATTAAAAAATAAATATCGCTTCAAAGATACCTGTACTCTGTTTGAGTTTATCTGTCAGATTCTATTAGTAATTCTTCTAAAACGGCTTTATGCATAAACATCTTATTTTCAGCCTGAGGCCATACCAGAGTGTTTGGCCCTTCAAGAATATCATCGGTAATTTCTTCATCTCGATGTGCTGGCAGGCAGTGCATAATCGCTGCATGTTTTTTAGCATGAGCAACCAATGATGCATTCACCTGATAGGGTTTGAAAAGTTTTTTACGCGCTTCGATCTGCGATTCCTGCCCCATACTGGCCCAGACATCTGTGTTGATCACATCGGCATTCGTTGCTGCTTGTACAGGATCTGTTGTCAATTTGATGTTACCGCAGCCTTCATTTCGTGCTTTCTTGATAATTTCAGGGTCAGGCATGTAATTTTCAGGGCAGGCCAGAATCAAATTCAATCCCAGAATGGCAGAAATATTAATCCATGAGTTAGCGACATTGTTGCCATCACCAATCCAGGCAACCGTTAATCCTTCATAGGTATCAAATTTTTCAACAATGGTCATGACATCTGATAATATTTGACAGGGATGATAACTGTCTGTCAACGCATTGATCACAGGTATAGAGGCCCAGGCAGCCATGTCTTCGATGATTTTCTGGGAATAGGTTCGCACCACAAGAATATCCAGATATCCAGACAAAACGCGCGCTGTATCCTTAATAGGCTCATTTCTGGATAACTGAGTATCTTTAGGATTGAGATATATGGTTGCTCCACCCAATTGATTCATGGCTGTTTCAAAAGATATACGGGTTCTTGTGGATGCTTTTTCAAACAAAAGCCCCATTGATTTCCCCACCAGGGGACGATATTTTGATAAAGATTTCCGATCTCGTTTGAATGTCAGCGCCCTTTCAATCAAGCGGTTGCAATCGGATTTTTTTAAATCCCACAAGTTTAAAATGTCTTTTTCCACTTTTACCTCAATCTTTTTATTTTTTTTCTTTCTGGATTAAATGTCTTGAAAGACCAGATCCAAGCAATCAATCAGTGCATCAATCTCGTCTGTCTGAACAATTAAAGGCGGTATAAATCGCAGAATTGTATCCTGGATACAATTGATAACAAACCCTTTTTCCAGGCATTTATTCACAATGGGCGCCCCTTTGATACTCAGTGCCATACCAATCAGCAATCCATATCCCCGAACATCCATGATAAATGCATATTTTTCTTTCAGTTCCATCAGTTTTTTTCTGAAATAGTTACCAACAGTCTCACAATGATTGACGATTTGATGTTCTTTCATATATTCCAGTACACACAAGGCTGCGGCTGAAACCAATGGTGTACCACCAAACGTCGAAGCATGGGCACCAGGTCCAAAGGCTTTTGCAATCGTTTCTGTTGTCAGCATTGCTCCCATTGGCAACCCATTGGCCAATGCTTTAGCTAAAGTCATGATATCGGGTGTGACATTAAAATGCTCATACGCAAACAATTTGCCCGTTCTGCCCATTCCTGTCTGGATTTCATCAAATATCAGCAAAGAGCCGTTTTGATTGCAAAGCTGTCGTACTTTTTGAAGATAATCATCCGATGGGCAACAGACACCGCCCTCTCCTTGGACAGGTTCCAGCAGAACTGCACAGACTGTTTTATCAAGGGTATCTTTCAATGCATCAATATCGTTGAAAGGAACCCTCTTGAACCCCGGTAACAAGGGGTAAAAGCCTTTTTTGATTTTATCTTGACCGGTTGCAGACATGGTGGCATAGGTTCGTCCATGAAACGATTGTTTGGCAGATACAATGACAGTTCTATCGGTATCCCCCTTTTCATAAAAATATTTTCGGGCAAGTTTGATAGCAGCTTCATTGGCTTCTGCACCACTGTTGCAGAAAAAAGCCCGGTCAGCAAAACTGTTCTCTGTCAAAAATTGGGCCAGTTTGATTTGCGGCACTGTGTAAAATAAATTGGATACATGCACCAGATTTGCGGCCTGCTGAGAAATGGCCTGAGCAATTACTGGGTGCGCATGGCCAAGATTACACACTGCAATTCCAGCAACAAAATCTTTATACGCGTTTCCATTTGAATCCCAGAGTGTGCATTCTGACCCTTTGGTAAAAACAACTGGAAATCTTGCATAGGTTTGCGCCAGAACATTGTCTGCCTGTTGAATGTAAGTGTTCATGATTTATTCATTCATTTTTTGTGGAGCGACGTTTAATTTCCGTCCCAATCCCCTTGTTGGTAAAAAGTTCCAAGATAACAGCATGCCGAATACGGCCATTAATGATATGCGCTTTATTGACAGAAGTCTCAATGGCTTCAACTGCGCATTCGACTTTAGGAATCATGCCACCCAGGATGACTTTTTGGCAAATCATTTCTGACAGCTGATCTGTATAAAATGTTGTCAACAGCTCGCCATTGGCATTTTTGACACCATCGACATCTGTCAATAAAATCAAACGACGGGCATTCAATGCCTGGGCAATTTTACTGGCCACCAGGTCGGCATTAATATTATAGGTTTCTCCTGAAGCTCCGACGCCGACCGGTGCAATGACTGGAATAAAGCCTTTCTGGGTGAGGGTGTGAATAATTTCCGGATGAACAGCAAGTACCTCTCCAACCATGCCTGGATCAATGATTTCCGGTGGCTTGCTATCATTAGACTGATGCAGGATGCGCATTTTTCTGGCAATCAACAAACCACCATCTTTTCCGGTCAAACCAACGGCTTTTCCTTTTTGTTGGTTGATTTGATTCACAATAGATTTGTTCACACGACCGCCCAATACCATCTCAACCACATCCATTGTGGACTGGTCAGTCACTCGCATGCCTCGAATAAAAGTAGGTGTCATACCCATTTGATCAAGAACTTTGTTGATTTGTGGACCGCCCCCATGCACAATTACCGGATTGATACCGATATATTTCAATAAGACCATATCGCGTGCAAAATCTTTTTTCAGTTCTTCATCCACCATAGCATGACCGCCATATTTAACCACAATCGTAGAACCGTAAAACAGTTGGATATATGGCAACGACTCTATGAGGATATCTGCAATATTGGGCGGTGGTGTTCTCATCATAAAATATACCGGCTAAGATCTTCGTTTTCTTTGATATCTTTCAGTTCCTTACGCACATATTCAGCATCAATGAAAACATCCGTGTTTTCAACATCTGGTGCATCAAACAAAACGTTTTCCAACAATTTTTCAACAAGCGTATGAAGCCGTCTGGCACCAATATTTTCTGTACGTTCATTCACATCTTCGGCAAACTCGGCAATGGTTGAAATGGCATCTTTGCTAAATGTCAGTTGAACACCTTCTGTGGCAAGCAATGCTTGGTACTGAAGTGTCAGTGCGTTTTTCGGTTCAGTCAGGATACGAACGAATTCTTTTTTGCCCAAAGAATTCAAGTTTTCCCGTATGGGAAAACGCCCTTGAAGTTCTGGGATCAGGTCCGACGGTTTACTGAAATGAAACGCTCCGGATGCAATGAACAAAATATGATCTGTCTTTACAGAACCATACTTGGTCAATACTGTAGAACCTTCAACAATGGGCAGTAAATCGCGCTGAACCCCTTCCCTGGAAATATCTGGTCCATGACCAGAATCCTTTCCGGCGATTTTATCAATTTCATCCAGAAAAATAATTCCGCTTTGTTCTACTTTTTCAATGGCTTGTTTGATTACTTTATCCATGTCTACCAGGCGTTGTGTTTCTTCCTGAACGAGAATGTTCATCGCTTCAGGAATAATCATTTTTCGAACTTTGGTGTTTTTAGGCATCATGCTTCCAAACATGTCTTTCATGTTGATGCCCATTTCTTCCATGCCCACATTGGAAAAAATTTCAACGACCGGCATATTTTTTTCTGAAACTTCCATGTCCACAAACCGCTCGTCAAGCAATCCTTCTTTCAGCATTTTCCTCAATTTTTTTCGAGTGGAGCTTTCTTCGATGGGTCGAATGTCTATAATATCGATGGGATCAATGTCGTCTTCATCCACATCCTCTTCCTCTTCTGTGGCTTTTTTAGGTTTTTTGGGTTTACCTGGAAATAATAAGTCCAACATACGTTCTTCAGCAATTTCCATGGCTTTGGATTGCAATTCTTCCTGCTCCCGTGTCTTAACCATATTGACGGTCAGTTCAAGGAGATCCCGCACCATAGATTCAACATCCCGTCCGACATAACCGACTTCTGTAAATTTTGATGCCTCAACTTTAATAAACGGAGAATCCGCCATTTTTGCCAGACGTCTGGAAATTTCTGTTTTTCCAACCCCAGTGGGTCCAATCAGAATAATATTTTTCGGCGCAATTTCATCTTTTAAATCATCTTTGACTTGCTGCCGTCGCCAACGATTTCTTAAGGCGATGGCAACAGATTTCTTTGCGTTATGCTGTCCAATAATATATTTGTCCAGCTCTCTAACAATTTCTATAGGTTTTAATTGATTCATTCTTGCACCTGAATTTCCTCGATTGTAATGTTTTTATTGGTATAAATACAAATAGATGCCGCGATATTCATGGCTTCGGAAGCAATCTCCCGTGCGCTGAGCGAAGATTTTCGCATCAAAGCCGTTGCGGCGGCCTGCGCTGGAACACCTCCGGAACCTATGCCGATAACCCCCTCATCGGGTTCAATCACATCGCCGTTTCCAGATAATAGATATAGATTCATGTGATCAACAGCAATCATCACCGCTTCAAGTCGTCTTAGATATTTATCTGTTCGCCAGTCTTTTGCCAATTCAACAGCTGAACGTGTCAAATTGCCATTGTAACGCTCTAATTTGGCTTCAAATCGGTCAAAAAGGTTGAAAGCATCCGCTGTTGCACCCGCAAAGCCGACAACGATCTTATCG
This sequence comes from Deltaproteobacteria bacterium, assembly GCA_002753725.1. Taxonomy (GTDB): domain Bacteria; phylum Desulfobacterota; class Desulfobacteria; order Desulfobacterales; family Magnetomoraceae; genus Magnetomorum. The sequence continues at coordinate 5,212 of PEAL01000092.1, read as the reverse complement.
TTATAAAGTCTGCGAACTTTTTTAGCGCTATGTTTGACAACGGTATTGTTCAACGTAACCTGGCCGTCTCCAGCAACAACAACAGAATTGTCTTTTTTGATGGCCAGAATCGTTGTGCCATGGTAATCTGTATATGAAGATGACATGTATATAATAATCTTTATGTTAAGCGTTTATAATCAAAAAAACAGTGAATATATAAAAATTATTCACTGTCCATAATCAATGCATCGATTTCATCCCAGGAATTGACCTCTATGAAAGAATGAGACTCACGGTTCCAGGGACGACAAAACACAATGGGAACAAAGCCTTTTTTGCTGAGCAATCGGCATGTTTCCATGCGATCTTCAACAAAATATTTGATATGATGTTCCGTCAGGATGGATGCTTTTTGCTCAAAGTTGCCGGTTGCAATAATTTTATAGCGTGATTCCGGTAGATTGAGTGTTTCAATAAACCACCGCTCAATAGCATTAGCATCAGGTCGCGCTGTAACGAACAACAGACACTCTGATCGTTGTGAAAGTTTTTTTAAAACCTTTGGCGCGCCATTAATGGGGTTCAAATATTTGTTATGATTTCCAGACAGTATCTGTTCAATAACGTGCCATACCATTTCAAATTCAATATCCAGACATTTTGTCAGATCATAATCAGTAATATCTTCATATTGGATATGAATATGAAATTGTTCGCGAGCAATTTGAATAAAAAGCCCCATTGTATCAGCGACCACACCATCGATATCAAACGCGATCGATGCCAATGGAATCATCTGGCGGCCTTGCGCGTTCTTTTTTTCAAGCGATTGATACGACGTCTAAAAACTTGAGCCTGTTTTTTATCTAAATCGTCGATATTTTTCTCTCTAACTTTTTTCAGCTTGACAATTTTTTTCTTTAGCTCTCTGACTGCTGTATCGACCTTTTTGGTTGTATCTTCGACGATTCCGCGAGCTTCTTTGATTGCAGAAAGAAGTTCTGATTTATTCATTCCATGAACACCGATAATTTCAGGAATTGTTAACGCAAGTTCTCGCAATTCTTTTGAAGTCATTTTCTCAATTGGCTTTGCTTTGGCTTCTTTCTTTTTTTTCGCACCCATGATGTTACTCCTTATAATGTAATCTTAATTGTTTGCCTAATGGCCCGTAAAAAATAAAAACTTAACTATAAAGCATATATTTTCATTCGTCAAATTGAATTTTTAAAGATATCGAGAGTCGAGTAAAGATGAAAAATCTTATACATGTGGCAGGAAGCTCCAGTAATACCATAGTCGTCCTTTATCCGTTGAACCGAAAAGGAAAGGGGGGCGAGAAAACAATCCAATACACTTACGCACACTTACGCGAACACCTGAGGCATGCATATATGGATACCCTTCATACTCAAGAGCTGGAAGGCTTTGGCTTCAAAAGCAGTTCACCTAAATCTACTTTTTTCTTGTCTTTTAATTTAATTTTTTGGATCAACGGCGGGCGACTTTTTGATTGGATGGTCAGAGTGTATTTGCCGGGTTTAAGTAAGGGTAAAATAAAATCTCCATTGGTATCTGTACGGGCTTCTTTTTGATCTTTCCAGCCTTTTATTGTAACATTGACATTGGGCACACCGGACGGCGCCAGGCCTCCTACAGAGGCAGTGACTCGGCCATAAACAGTTACTTTGTTTTCCTTTTTTTTGCTATCTGATGGATTGGTTTCTGTTTCAGTAGAAGGCGAAGCCTTTTGAGCGGGTTCAGCTTTTTTTTCTGGTATGGCACCTGTTTTCTGAATAGTAATTTTGGCTCCAGATTCACCCGTGCCTTTTTGTTCACTAATTTTACAAGGCCCAAAGTCTTGTGTGAGAAGCATTGCCGCGTTTGCACTTTGAAGATCCGTTCGACTATAGATACGGCCCATAACCTGGATAACAGCAGTGGGATTTCTGACGACTGTTGATGCAAGGGCGCGAATATCCCCTTGAAGGTCTTTTATTTCTGTACTGAGATCTTTAATTTTATCTTTTAAGGCAGAAATTGAATCAATCATATGTTGATGACGGCCAAAATATTTTTCCATGTATTCTTGAATATGTCTGAGATTTCGATACTCTTTTGTATAATCAGAGGCCTTCATGTTGGCATCCATGCTGCCCATATATTCTTTTATTTTAATCATACGACTTTGTGGAGGAACAGAATCAAGACTATCCAGCTTGCGACGCATGGAGCCGGACAAATTTTTTGTATATTCTTTGATCCAGCCAATATCCTGAGCATCAATTTCAAACTGTTTGAATTTTTTCTGATAACTTTCATAAAGTGATTTGGATTGCTCGATTTCCCGCTGTTTTACTTCCATTGATTTATTAAATGAAGTCAGACGCTCCTGAACGGTTTCATTGACACCAAAGCATAGTCTACAGGGTGCGGATAATTCTGAACCGACTTCCAGAGCGGTAATCCCACTTAAAGCAGTCAGGTTGGCCGTTAAAACCTTACCGTTTTGAACATTGATTTCACCCCCGGATTGAATTTTAGTTTTAACAATTTCAGTTTGAACAATGACATGTCCCAGAGATTCAATGACCGCATTTTTGATATAACCTGCAACGATTTTCCCTCTGGTTTGAATTTCTGCGCCAATGATTCCTTTGGGAACAATAATATCTGCTGTGATATCAGCCACGCCAGATAATTCTCGAGCTTTGATACGACTGATTTCAGCTCTAATTTCAGCCTGTTCATCTTTTTTACTGTGTTCCAGTGTATTATTCAGCCGTGTCAATTTTTTTTGAATTTTTGCGCTAATACCTACCATAATTTTACAGGATGCTGAAAATTCTGATCCGATCTCTGTGGCCTTGATCCCCTGAGCAGAAGCAATTTGAGTAGCGACAATCTTTCCACGCTCACAAAGACATTTCCCGCCAACGTCGAGAACACAATCAACAATCTCTTTTTGGATGACAATATCATTTTTACTTTTAATCTTTGCCGCCTTTAAAAATTTTGCATTGACTGATCCCATGGTCTGAATCGTCGCACCAACAATTCCCCCTTTTACGATAATATCACCCGTTGTTTGAACATCAGCATTCATAATGGCATTGGCTTCCAACCTTTCAGCCTTGACCTGAAACCCTGGAGAGATCTCACCTTTGACAAGCACGACACCATCAAAAAAAACATGGCCGGTGTGCATGCCAACATCACCACTGATAATCAATACCTGATGAACATTTATTTTTCCATTATTATCCAGTTCTGGCATACCATTGACAGCAGCAAAAACATATAAGTTGTCTGGGGAACGACTGACCCCTTTTCCTGTTTTAATATTTGCATCGCGCGGTTTAGGAACATCAATTATTTTTCCTGTAACCTCAAGACCAGGTTTTCCTTCTTCAGGAGGAATTTTTTCAGAAAGTAATGTTCCTTGTTTAACAGATAATGTTTCTCCCCTATTTTTATAATCAACTGAGCCATCTTTTTTAACTGTTCCTGATTGTTTGGGGCCGGTTTCAAAATGATAAACAATGCGCGCATCTTTTGGAGGCACAGGCGTTGTTCCCTGAGCAATTTTCAACGGCCGCCGTCGCATCTGTTTATTGGTCATCCACTGTTTTAAAACTTTATTTTTAATCAGCCCATGATTAATACCATTTTCAGCAATAAAGTGTTTTAAATCAATCAACCGCGTTCTTATGGGCAGCATGGCTTTTACTTGAAGATACGCTTCCAGGGCATCTTCAGATATGAGAATTTTAAGATTCTCTTTTAAATTCAAATCTGTTTGCAGCTCACCGCCCTCTTCCTCTTCCTCTTCCTCTTCTTCAACTTTTTCAGGAGTCTCTTGGGATGCGGTTAAATTTTTTTCTGCTATCGCCTGCTCAGATTTATCTTCTTGATCCTCATCATCTGTTTCATCTGCTTCATCTGCTTTATCTGTTTCAAGGGCTTCCTCTGGCTCATGTGGCAGTTCAGAGGGAATTTTTTCAGAAATTGTTTCTGTTTGAGGTTTTTCTTTTTGAGCCTCCGAAACGTTTAATAAACGATATTGATCACGAATCTGTACAATTTCATCGCGTTGCTGCTCTGTAATCATACCTTGACTTAATAAAATATCTCCTAGGAATAAAACCTTACGCGTTTTTTTATACTCACCTGATTGATGTGAAAGGGCTGATTCAAGCTGTTTTTGACTGATAAATGATTTTTCTATAGCAATATCACCAAAGCTTTTGTGTTTCTTCTTAATATCTTCTAAACGATTTTGACGTTTTAATATGGCATCACGATATCGTTCACCCAATGCGCCGGCATCCACCAGAATATCACCGATTAAAATTTTATATTTTGATTTTTTATAAAAATAGTCCTGTTTTCGAAGGGCTTCTTTGACTTGATCGATGGTTAATAGGTTGTTTTTTATAGCAATACGCCCAAATCGTTTGTCCAGCTTAACAATTTCTGACATTTTGGCGTCATCATCAATCATCGGTTTAGAGAGATTATCAATGTGTTGCGATTCATTGTCTGTTTTCATGACACTCCTTATCGTTTTGAGATATCGTTTTTACTGTAATTTTTCAGAGTTCCTGACGTACCATTTTAATAAAGATCCCTATGATTTTATTGACATTGGTAATATAATATTCGGATCTGTCTATATATGCTTTTCCTTTTCTGTATTCGAGAAACTTCCAGGTGCTGCCGGTTGTAACAGCTCCAAAAATCTTATCGATACTGTTTCCTTCTCTTTCATTAAACAGTTCCGATGCGATCATTTCTGCGATGCATTGCCCCAGGCCTGATATTATCTGCTCATTTTTGGCTTCAACGATTGCAACAACAGGGGAACTTAGATAAAGTTGTTCAGAGGATCGACTCAAAATATAGTCACAGAAGCCGCTCAAGTCTCTATCTTTGTCAACATCTAAATTAATTCCTGAAAATAAACTGATTTCATCTTTGAGATATTTTTTAAGTTCAACTAACACGTTGGCAACAATCAATTCGGAACGTGCTTTTTCTGTGCTGATTGCTAAAGCCAGTGGTATATTGTAGCTTAATGTTGTTTTAAGATAATCGCTGGCTTCAATTTCTTCAATTTCTGAATACAAATCGTTATTTTCAATAATATCGATATCAAATTTTTCTTTGACTTTTTTGAGGGTATAAGAGCTGTATGGCATATTGACTCCTTCTTTTTATCCACTATAAT
>PEAL01000573.1 GCA_002753725.1 Deltaproteobacteria bacterium | reverse complement strand
TTTGTGAGAGTTCAGCAAGACTCGTTTTTCGAAGCCATTGGCCCACTCGCGTGATGCGCTGATCATCACTGGTTTCTGGTTTTGTTTCATATGGATTGGCTGTAGATACCATTGTTCGAAATTTATACATATAAAATCGATGATTATCTTTGCCTGATCGAATTTGACGAAAAAAAACTGGCCCTTGTGAATCTAATTTGATGATCAGGCCTATCACTGGTAAGATTAAAATAAACAGAACTGCAATCAATCCTCCCAAACATAAATCCATACAACGCTTGCCCCATATATACCCCTTTGAAGGTCTGATAAAATTTGTCAGCACCGGAATATCATCTATTCTGCTTATGTGAACATTTGCTGATACAAGCCCTTGATAATCCGGAACCAAAATCACCTGAACAGGGTATTGATGCAAGCGTGTGATCACCTGTTTTAACTTTTTTGAGGAAAAACTATGAGCGCTCACATAAATCGCACTGATGTTCATAGATTGAATGAGTTGAGGAATATCTGAGAAACTGCCAACAACACGGATTGCTTTTTGTGTATGAAATCCATTTTCATAGATTTTTTTAGCCATTCTTTCAGGATGATCATCAATAAATCCAACAGGTTTAATTCTTAAACGCGGAGAATTAACCAATGCTCTGTATAAATTCTCACCAATGGGGTCAGCACCATAAATCAGTATACGTTTTTGAATTTTTGTTAACCAAGGATCTGTAGATAACATATGAAAGAAAATCATTTTCATTCCTGTTAGTGCGATGATGGTCAAGGCATACGAAAACACAAAGACATATCGTGAAATCAACAGTCGTCCCAAAACAAGAATCATGCCAACAATAAGAAAACCCACTGTCACCCCTTTGACAACGCGCTCAATCTCTTTCATGTTTAAAAAACTGGATTCATCATCATATGCACGACCCAGGACCAGTGTTAAAACAATCAATCCTGATGAAACCATGCTGGCAATTAAAAGTTCAGGTGTGGAATAAACAATTTCTTTACCAATAGAAAGTAAGCGGTATAGCAGATAAGCCGAAATAATCATGGCGTTGATAACGAGATAATCCGTGAACATATAAAAAATATAAATCGTATATCTTATGATCATATGTTTCACGATTATTTTCCTTTTAACCCTCTGCAGAGCATTAAAAATATAAATAAAGGAATCATCTTCATGTATCGTTTTCCCAGTCGTCCGGGATCCTGAAAAGAACGAAAAAGCCATTGTAAGCCTGTTCGTTTGATCCACTGGGGAGCATCGGACTGAAGGTTTAAAAAAATATCAAAAGCAGCGCCAACACCAATTATCACATTGGTATGGGTGGATTTAATCAAATGCGCCATAATATATTCTTGTTTGGGGGTTCCCACACCAATCCATAAAATATTGGTTTTGTTCGCATGAAGATGAGACAATAAATCAATATCATCAAATGAAGAAAATGAAGAAAATGGCGGGCAAAATGCACCGGTTATTTGAATACCTTTAAATTGTTTTTCCAACTGATATTTGACAGCCTGAACTTGCTGGAATGTCTTTCCACCATATAAACAATGTGTCAGCCCTTTTTTCACTGATGACTGGCAAAGATATTTCATCAAGTCAGGGCCATAGACCCTGCCCATTGATGAAAACCCCATCCATTTCCCAATCCAAACCAAAGGCATGCCATCAGGAACGGTTAAGCCGCTATTCTGATGAATGCTGCGAAGTAAGGGATCTCTTTGAGAAAGCACAATGCCATGAATATCCCGAACACAAACATAGTGATGTTCATTTTTTTTTATCCATTGTAATATGGTTTGAGTGGCGTGTTCTAAATTAGTGGTATGAATGGCAACATCAAGGACATCTATGGTTGGCACGTCAGACATTGATAATTGATTACAATCGTTCACAAAAGCTTATATTCCTTTGCCTTCAATCACAACACGAATGGTTCGAAATAATACCCACATATCAAAGCACCATATTTGCCATTGATGATGATTGAAGCAATAATCAACATATTGCTGATCAAGGTCTTCGCGATTGCACTGTTGATCAATCACAATGCCTTTGTATTGAATTTGTCCAATACTGGTCCATCCGGCAATAATCTGGTATCTGAATGTTATGCCTCTATCCATTTGGGCTTTAACCAATGGAACGGCTAAAGGTCTGGGCCCAACCAGACTCATATCACCTTTGAAAATATTAAATACTTGTGGAAGCTCATCCAGATATCTGTTTTTTAACACATATCGCCCAGTCCAGGTTAATTGTTGCAAATCATCTTCAAAATCACGAATGCAGGTGTTGGTTTGATATGCCTGATCAGCAAATTTTTGTTTAACCATTCTAAGCTTGAAAATAAAAAAGGGCTTTCCACGAGATATTCTTTTTTCCCGATAAATAAATTGCCCACGATCTTCAGGACAAATCAGCATATTCAGGCTCATAACCACGAAAATTATAAAAAAGACAGGAAGGCAAACGATGATAAGTACACCTGAAATACATATATCTGTCAAACGTTTCAGAGGGAAAATAGGTATGAGGGGTAAATTCAAGATAACTCCTTAAAAACAGTTTTGCCATGCAGAACCATCATATACACGCAGCTTATGATTGGTTACATCATAATACAACATTCCTTCCACTGGTGATGAAGGTTCACCTGCAAGCGGTGTCATACGAACAGCTTGTTGAAGATCCAAAGAACCATAGATATTGACATCTCTGGAAACATCCAGTGAAGCAGCAGCCATTGTTATTCTTGAAACATCGATAGCGCCCGCAAATAAAGTTCCAGTCACGTCCATATTTCCGGAAATAAGGGTATCACCTGAAATATCCATGACATATCCAAACAATCCACTGGGGATTAATCTAAAATCAGTAACTTCAATTAAACCAGCACTCAAAGAACCGGTTAATGAGAGATCACCGCTAATAATAACATCTCTGGAAACATCCAGAGGTGTTGCGGAATAGGCAATATGATCCACATTGATGATATCCGAAGATATTGTGCCGGAAACGTTAAGGTTGCCATCCATAAAAGAATCACCAGTAACAGATAGAGCATAACCAT
>PEAL01000091.1 GCA_002753725.1 Deltaproteobacteria bacterium | reverse complement strand
AAGCATCCAGCAATCGGCGGCAAATTTTTTTATCAGGGGACTCCACAATTAAATGTTTTTGCTGACGAATTGTGGCTGTCAATTTTTTTGAGGACATTCCATCAGAAAAAAGAAATAAGCGCGAATCATCTTTTAAGACAATTTTTTCATAGGTGTAAAGATCCTCTCGATCCAAAAGCCCCAGACAAATTCCACCACCTTCGGAATAATCGAATTCCAACTGACCATTCTTTTGAGTAAGAACAAGTGGCCCAGGATTACCTGCGGTAGCGATTTCCAAACGCGAGCGTTTTTGATCCCACAACATGACTGTGGTGCAAACATGATAATTCACTTCTTCCATTTTCAAAAGCTCAGCATTGATGATCCGAAGCAATGAAAGGGGTTCCTGGTGTGTATTCCAGACAGAAGATAGAATACCTAAAAATACAGCGCTAATATAAGAGCTTAAAATGTCATGACCTGAAACATCCGCAAGCACAACACCGCATCGTCCATTTCGATTGAAATGGCGGCATTGAGCCATATCGCCCCCAGCATCATGGAGCGTTGAAAAGGCCATGTCAATAAAAGGGCAGGGCTTCGCACAACCAAACTGGGTCAGCCGAGCTTGTGATTTTCGAACCTGAAAAGCTGTGTGTGCATGGCTTATTCGGGAATGTTTATGGGAGGATTGCGAGATGGCAGCATGAAGAATATTGCCGATTGAATTTTCAAAATCAGATTGAGGAATGATACCATCTGCACCCAATTGAAGCATCAATTGTAATGTTTCAGGGTCGAATTTTGCAGCGTAAATAAAAACAAGGATATGGGGATATTCCCGTTTGGTCGTGTTTAACACACCCAGTCCATCAATTCCGGAAGTAAACATGTTGCTGACAATTAAATCAATTTTTTTCGGGCTTTTGTCCAAAACCTTCAAGGCTTCATTACCGTTTGGCACACAGGTAACAGAAAATCCCATGAGTTTGAGGACGTCAATGTAGTGGTGTCTGATGGACTGATCTTCTTCGATAAGCAATACGTGCAAGCCATCAAAGGAAGGGGCATCCGGTTGCTGAAGTTGTTTTTTGGGTGAAGGCGGCAAGAGATTGGATTCTTTTTTTTCATCGGCAGTTGCATATTTGTTGACCAGTGCCATTAATTTTTTCGTATCAATGGGTTTGGGCAAGAATTCATCACATCCAGCCTCCATACACCGACGACGATCCTTTTTCATGCTCATGGATGTATGGGCAATCACCGGGGTTTGAAGTCCCATTTTTCGTATTTGACGTGTGGTTTCAAACCCATCCAGACCGGGCATCAACATATCCATAATGATAATGTCGTAAGCGCTCGATGCAATTTTATCAAGCGCCTCTTTCCCATTATTGGCTTTATCAGCGTTACATTCATTGGCTTTCAATATATCGCCCAGCATTTCCCGATTAAACGGATTGTCGTCCACAATGAGAATGGAAGGAGAATTCGTTTTCATAAAAACCTTCACTTAAAATGCATTCATTAAAAAAATTATCAATCGCCTGAAGAGGCTTTTTCAATATCAAAAAGTGTTGAAAATCTGAAAAAATTAGCCACTTTCATAAATTTTTCACCCGCATTGATAACATTGAATTTTTTGGATTCTGTGGATACATGTCGATAAAGACCAATGATTAAATTTACTCCTAGGGAATCAACAATTTCAATCCCTTTTGCATCCAGACTGACTTTATCCACATCCACATTTTCACGAAGCTCCTTCATAAAATAATCCCGAATTTCTTCCATTTGGCTGGCAACAAGGTCTGTTTCAGGTAGCAAAAAGAATGTTCCATCCGTTTTGTAGGTTTTCATTTCATCCTCCTAATTTGGAACCCGAGAGTCTTAAAAGACTTGTGTCGCTCTCGAGTTTGATAATGATCTCAATTTATGTTGATCTTTATTGATCGATTTTTCTATTTTACACAATATTGTGTGAAGTTCCAATAAAATTTTATAAATTTATTGGAAAGTATGATAACAGAAGCATACTTGAATTTCCAATAATATGAATGGTTACAGATGTCGAGAGCATGTGTGTGTATTCATAGGAAACAGCAAAAAGAATTCCACCAACGATTTGCGTAAATGGAATGACCGGTGCCTGATGGTGCAACAAAACAAAAATACAGGTGCTGAAACAGCATGCAAGGACAATACCCCATTTTCGGAAAAATCCATAGACAACACCTCGAAAGACAACTTCTTCAGTGAAAGGACCAATCAGACAACCGACGATAAAATAATTTATCTGGTCAACGTATGATTCAGGCAATGGCATGCGAACCATACGGAAAAGATTTATTTGAAACAGGTATTCACACAAAAAAAACAGGATAAAAACAATGATGCCAAATGCCAAAGACCAGATGCACCCATAATACATTCCAGAATTGATTTGATGCCATCCGATGGATCGCCAATGGCCTTCCATTCGGTAAATATAGGTAAAAATAACAATTGTTTCACTGATTCTGACCAAACCCGTTAAAAGAATCGGAGCCACATGAAATGATTGATAAATCAAGCCGCCCAGTATTTCAAAACAACAGACCAGACAGATGGTGAAAAAAAATAGTGGGCTACTGACACGAATATGAGGATTATTTTGCATGAAACCTTTTTTATTGTCATCTGGCCCGGATCAGGAACAGTCCTTATCCGGCTTAACACAAAAAATATTTGACTATTTATTAAACATGTTCCCCATTGCCTGCTCGAGCGATGAATTCTGGTTTTTTCCACAGGTTGTTCATAAAGAAATTTCGCTATGCCGATGGGATCATTTTTCACAGGAAACCATTTTGGGCTGTTGTCAAAAATTATCCCGTTGGGATATGGACATTCAAGCCCTGGTTGATATTCGTTCTCCCTCTAATGAAACGGAACTGGATGCTTATCTTGTATCCAACATGGTGAGAACGCTTCAAGAGCATCTTGAGTATTTTCGTCCATGGGAACGTCAACCCACATTTCATTTGACCATTGCTTGTATCGGTCTGTCACAGGCGTTGACATTTGGCAGCACCGAATATCTAAGGCAAAGAGTATTAACCTTACCTGCTTTTTTGAAAAGGGCTTCAACGGTTTTGAAAAATGTTCCGGCACTTTTTATGGAGTCAGGTCTGAATATGATCAAAGATACGCGATTGTTCTTTAATGATTGTATTTCCATTTTTCCGGAAATGCAGGCCGCAATAGAGGCACTGGATGATCTTAAGCAAACAATGATTCAACTACCAGTGATGGATAATTTTCTAATTCCTACTGAAGATTATGCTCATTTGGTTGATGCACACATGCAAACCCGACTGGATTTAAAAACTATCTCAGATATGCTGGACAGTGAAATTTGTCAAGCACAAGAAAATCTTAATAATCGTTGCAGCTCCCATCAATCTTCTGAATATTTGAAAACAGTAGCACAAAAGCAGTGCATAAAACCAGAAAAAAACAGCGCCTTAAGCTGGTTTTCCAAAGAAGTTCACCGATTGAAATCCCATTGTGAAAAACATCACATTATCAGTGAGGTCATCAGCCAAAATTGTCCTGTTCGCATTGACCATGTACCGAATTATTTAAAAGCTATCCGAACAGCATCAAGTTACAGCTTTTCCCCTTTTCAAAAAAAATGTCAGGGCACATTTTATGTGCTTTCCAATGAAGCGGAAATGCAAAAAAATGGAACGTGGTGTTTGAGTAATGAAACTCCAATGCTCACAGCTCATGAAACTTATCCCGGGCATCATCTTCTGGATGCATCACGAAGCAGGTTATCTCGCTGGATTCGTCGGCCCTTGGAAAGTCCACTGTTTTATGAAGGATGGGCCTGTTTTAGTGAAGTTTTAATGCTTCAGACAAATTTTTATGAAACAACAGATGCCCTTTATCTGATCAATAAACGAAGATTATGGCGTGCTGTCCGTGGAAAGATTGATTTAAATATTCATTGGGGAAAAATGACAGTTGATGAAGCGGCTGATCATCTACATAAGGCTGGCATTGATCTCACAAGAGCACAAAAAATTGTTCGTCAGTATCCATTGCATCCCGGATATCAATTGTGTTACACAATTGGCCTGATACGTTTTCTTGAATTACAATCATCTTCAACATTGCCCATGGAAACGTGGATTCAAACAATTTTGTCTGCTGGAGAAATACCATTTGCATTTCTTGAAAAACTGCTGCGGGGCTGAAAGAAAAACTACTTGAATTTTCAGATAGATATGCTATAGGTTGTTGATTAATGAAAAATATATCTAATTGCTAAAGCATCAAAAAACGAATATAAAGTTATTCTTTATTCGTTAATATTTCAAAAAGAAGGTTCCAAATAATGTCAAATCCAATCAATGAAAAAGATATGATTGATGCTTTCAAAGAAAGTCTTGAAGCCAAAGACATGATAAAAACACGTGTGATTTTATCCTATATCGAGAATGTTAATAGAAAAGTGCAGAATCGGCTTTTATTTGAACTGGTTCGCGTTGACGTGAATTTTCATTTACCATTGCTCATTTATTTGATGAATCAGCATCAAGCTTTTTGTCAGGCCTTTCCCATTATTGAAGAAACATTGATTGCTCATGCAATTGACTATCCCGAAAGCTTTGCAAATGCATTGAATGCAGAAGCTGTCACCGATTCGACAATATTGATTGCGATAGCTGAAAAAGCCAAAGAAAAACAACAGGTAAAATAGATAAACCTATATTTTATTAAGAAGGAACATGTACCATGATGATTGATGACGAAACCTTACAGATCTATGTTGAAGAGTCAGAAGAACATCTGGCTGATATTGAAAAAGACTTGTTGACCATTGAAGAAATGGGCGCTGATCTTGATGAAAACTTAGTTAATAAAGTTTTTCGTGCTGCACATTCAATAAAAGGTGGCGCAGGGTTCATGGGACTGACAGGTATTAAAGATTTATCTCACCGACTTGAAAATGTGTTGGGACTCATTCGGGATCGTGAAATGATACCCACCAGTGAAATTGTCAGCGTTCTTTTGAGCGGTTTTGATCGTCTCACGCAATTGATTGAAAATATCAATACCAGCAATGACATGGCGATTTCTGATGAGATAGAAGCCCTGGAAAAATTGACACACACATCCCTTTCCCAGGAAGATCAGGAAACTGTCGGACGCATCATTGATGTCCCCTTGCCCAATGGACGAGTCATCTTTCAAATACGTGAATTTGACATGAATCAATCTCGAAAAGGAGGCAAATTCGTCTATCTGGCTGAATATGATTTAATTCATGATATGCATTATAAGAATAAAACACCCCTTGATGTTATTACAAGAATACAGCAAAGTGGTATTCTCATCGAATCAAAGGTCGATATTGCAAGCGTTGGAACCCTTGATGAAGAAACCATCAATCGCATCCCATTCTATGTACTTCATGCATCCATTATTGAACCGGATTTGATCAGTGATGTCATGGAATTGGACGATAAATATATTCATATTATTCCAGACGCCTCTGAAGAAGAACAGGACGCTGAATCTCCACAACCGGTTGAAGCGATTGTTGAAAAAGAAGATATACAAACTCCTGTAAAAAAGGTTCAGCAAAAAGCCCCGGTTATTCAGCGAACAGAAAAAACCGCCCCCAAAAAACCTGAGAAAACAATATCTCTAAAGCAAGCATCTTCTGAACCAGAAGATGCCAAAACAGATGGCACATTCACAAAAGAAACAAGTTTGCGTGTGAATATCAGTCTGCTGGATTCCTTGATGAACCTTGCTGGCGAACTGGTTCTCAGCCGCAATCAGTTAATTCAAAGTATTGCATCAGGAAATGAACATGGTCTGGATATGGCCAAACAACGTATTGATATTGTGACATCTGAACTTCAGGATGCAATTATGCTGACACGCATGCAACCCATTGGAAAGATTTTTAATAAATTTCCTCGCGTGGTTCGAGATCTATCCAGAGACCTCAATAAAGAAGTCCGATTAGATATAGAGGGTAAAGATGTTGAACTGGACAAAAGTATTATTGAGGGCCTCAATGACCCCTTGACGCATATGATTCGAAATTCAGTGGATCATGGTATTGAAACCCCTGAAAAACGTCAAAAAGCTGGCAAGAAAGAATTTGGGCGTGTGTTGATGCGGGCATATCACGAAGCTGGTCAAATTAACATTGAAATTATTGATGATGGTAACGGCATTGATGGCGATGTCCTTGCTTATAAGGCCATTGAAAAAGGATTGTTAACTGAAGAACAGGTTGACACAATGTCAGAAAAAGACCGGGTGAATCTTATTTTTATGCCGGGCTTTTCTACTGCAGAAAAAGTCAGTGATATTTCTGGTCGTGGTGTGGGAATGGATGTTGTCAAGTCAAACCTGGATGCTTTGGGTGGTGTTGTTGATGTTCAATCCGTTGTGGGGAAAGGAACAACGTTCAGGATCAAATTACCGCTCACCCTTGCTATTGTTCCCAGTCTGCTGGTTTCCATTGGAGAGGAACGTTTTGCTATTCCACAAGTTAATCTTGATGAATTACTGCGTATTCCTGCCACTCAAATGAAGGAACGTATTGAAATTGTCGGTGATGCCAAAGTCGTTCGACTTCGTGAGTCGTTGTTACCGGTCTTGAGCCTTTCAGAAGTTTTGGGATTGAAAGTCAAAAAGACTGATGAAAAACGTGCGGTCAACATTGCCGTTGTTTCAGCCGGATCATTGAAATATGGTTTGATTGTGGATAAACTTCATGATTCAGTAGAAATTGTTGTCAAGCCTCTTGGTCGGCATTTAAAGAATTGTAAAGAATATGCCGGTGCGACCATTCTTGGAGATGGTCGTGTGGCTTTAATCCTGGATGTTGGGAATCTGGCAACACGGGCAGAATTGACCAATATCGAAGGTAACATGTTGACAAAAAATGAAGATGAAAAACAAATACGACCGATTCATATGGGTGATGTTGAATTATTCTTGCTCTTTCGATCCTCACAAGATGAGCAATATGCAGTGCCTTTAAATCTGGTATCTCGCATTGAGCGAATCAAAGCCTGCGATATGGAAAAACTGGGCGATCGGCAGGTTATACAATATATGGGGGGAAGTATCCCCTTGTTTGCCATGCATGAAGTGGCTGCTGTCAAACCCATTGAAGATCAAAAAACATACATTGTCATTGTTTTTATTATTTCAGGTAAAGAGTTTGGCTTGATGGCTACCGGTCCATTGGATACGGCTGATGTGAATGTCAATGTTGATGATCGTGTATTTAAACAACCCGGTATTTTGGGATCAATGGTCATCGGCAAGCATACAACATTGATTGTTGATATTTATGGTTTTATAAAAACCATTCAACCCCAATGGCTTGAAAATCAGGAAAAGGAAGAAAAAGAACGAACCACCATTCTACTTGCAGAGGATGCCGCTTTTTTTAGAGAACAAGTGCGGGCCATATTGACTGATGAAGGATTCAATGTCCTTGTTGCTGAAGATGGTGTCATTGCCTGGGATTTACTTCAAACACATAATGAAGAAGTGTCGATTGTTGTTACAGATATTGAAATGCCGAGAATGAATGGATTCGAACTGACTCAAAAAATCAAAAAAGATCCCCGCTTTTCATCCTTGCCTGTTATTGCAGTGACATCTTTATCTGAGGAGCGACATCGCATTGAGGGGAAAAAAGTGGGTATTGATGATTACCAGCTTAAACTGGATCGACAAAAATTGATTGAAAGTCTTCGGAGATTTGTTGCCTAAATCATGGAATAAGCGTTTTAAATTAAATAATTAAAGGAAAAAACAATGATGAATTTAATGGGATTAAAAGATAAAATAAAAGAAACCGTAACAAAAGGAACGGATTCTGTTGAAAAATTTCACAAATCTATCGCAAAAATGCCTTTTGAAGTATTGGAAAAAATTGAACCGTTGAAGGATGTAACAAAAAGTGTCAAGGAAATTCATGACAAGACCGTCGATACTGTATATGATACAGTTCGAAAAGTTAACGAAAAAGCCTGACTGTCAACAAGGTAAAGCATATTTTAAATAAATTATTATGCAAAATAAAAATATCATCATATTATGGTATTTTTTATTGTTTGTTATCCCATAATATTTTATGAAACAAACCAACATACAAAAACAATATTTAGCCATCACTGATCTGTTTACAAAGGCCGCTCAACATTATGATCGTTCAAACTTTGTGGCGTCACTTTGTGTTTGTAATGAAATTCTATCGTTTTTTTCTGAGCAAGATGTTCCCTCGCACTTAAATTCCATACGGGTAAATACCTACCATCTTCGTGGATTTATTGCTTTTCGTAAAAAAGATTACCCGTCAGCGCAACAAAACTTTGAGGCGGCGATATCTTTTGCTCCAGATAGTGTTGAAATTTATGTCCATTTGGGACTGGCATACTTACATCAAAACCAAATCGACCCTGCAATCAAAAGCCTGGAAAAAGCCCTTGAATTATCTCCTGAGTGTATCGAAGCTCTCTATAATCTGGGTATTATCTATCAGGAATGTAAACAATTTGAACAGGCTATTGAAATGTTTACCAGGGTTATTCAGCTCGATTCCAATCATATGGATAGTTATTTTCAATCGGGTTCCATCCTGAAAACGATAGGGCGGTTTGATGAGGCTAAAAAGTGTTATTTCAAAATTTTACATCGTACTCCTGATGATCTTCAAACACTGTTTGACATGGCTTATGCCTGTCAGAATCTCAATCAGGAAGATGAGTCCTTGATGTGGTATGAAAAACTGTTTGCATGTGATCCTGATCATGAGCAGGCACATATCAATGTTGGCCATATTTATCGCGTACAGGGAAATATACCGCAAGCGGAACAACATTTTCTCAGTGCTGCTGCGAAAAGTTCACATCCTGGCCCTGAAGTCTTGCGTCATCTGTCTTTGCCTGTACTCTATTCATCCAATGATGAAATACTCTTTTACAGAAAACGGTTGTCTGATTATGTTAACCATCAAACAGTTCCCTTAGAAGATCCCTTTAAGCAGGTCGGAATCACACAATTTTTACTGGCGTATCATGGACTGGATGACACAACGATTCAAAAAGATATTGCCAATTTTTACTACCGGGCCTGCCCTGACTTGAATTATCAGTCGCCCTTTCTTCACCAACGATCCTCCCATAAAAAAATAAAGATTGGTTTTGTCTCCACATATTTGCTGGATGCTCACCCTGTTGGTAAAGTCTATCATGGATTGCTGAGATATCTCAACCGTGAACGCTTTGATGTAAAAATTTTTCATCCAACCGGTATTCGTCCGCTGTCTTCAAACATCCATACGGAGTTTCGAGATTCAATCATTTATTTAAAGCGGGAGCTGGCTGAGACCAGAGAATGTATTGTGCATGAACAGCCGGATATTCTTTTTTTCCCAGAAATCGGCATGGATCCTTTTATCTATTTTCTGGCTTTTTCTCGACTTGCACGGGTTCAATGTGTGGGTTGGGGGCATCCTGTAACCACAGGCATTCATAATATTGATTACTATCTTTCTTCAATCGATATGGAACCGAAAAATGCCAGTGATCATTACACTGAACAACTGCTTGTGTTTAATACGTTCATGACCTGTTTTTTTCGTCCGAAAGAACATACTCACCCCCTCAGTCGAGCGGATTTTTCGTTTCCAGCAGATACACACTGGTATGTTTGCCCGCAAAGCATTCAAAAACTTCATCCAGATATGGATATCCTTTTTTCAGAAATTTTAAAAAATGACCCCAAAGGGCGTATTTTTCTATTCAGAGGTAAATACCCTTTTCTGACGGAACAATTGATGCGTCGTTTCTCTAAAAGTATGCCTTCATTCAAACAAAATATTATTTTTGTAGACAGCATGCCTTTTGACAAATTTTTACGGTTTTTATCGTTATCTGATGCTGTTATAGATGTTCCTTCTTTTAGCAGCGGGACAACAACCATTGAGGCTATTTCCGCAGGCGTTCCCATTGTAACAATGCCTGGAAAATTTTTACGGAATCGCTTGGCCTATGGCTGTTTTAAACGGATCAACGTGCTGGATACCATAGCAAAAGATGCCACTCATTTTGTTTCTTTAGCGAACCGTCTGGCTTGTGATCGGGATTTTAAAAAAAATGTCGAAAATAAAATTATGGAACATAAGAATCTATTGTTTGGAAATCAGGATGTGATTCAAGCCCACGAAAATTTTTTTCAGTGGGCTGTAGAAAACAAGAAAGTCATTTCGTGAAAAACATATCCCAACCTTCAATAAATAGTCTTTTTGAACAGGCATTGCAATGGACCGATCAAGGCAATGTGCATCAGGCCCTGAAGTGCTATGAGCAGATTCTTCACATTCAACCGAATCATGCCATATCTTTCAACAACATGGGACTTTTATTGAACCGCCTGGGACAATATGACCTGGCATTAAATTGTTTTCAACAAGCAAGCCGGATAGATCCAAATTATAGCAATGCCTGGTTTAACTGGGGGAATACACTCAAAGATCAAAACAACTATTCGCCTGCTATTGAAAAATATACCGAGGCCATCCGGTGCAATCCGAATTTTTCCGGGGCATATAACAATATGGGAGAATGCTTTGGATCGCTGGATCAATTGGATACAGCCATTCAATGCTATGAAACGGCCATTCACGTCAATCCCGATGTTGCGGGAACGTATTTTAATCTGGGAAATGTATTCTATCGAAAGTATCAATATAAACGCGCCATTGCCTATTACCAGAAAAGTATTGCTATTCAGCCGGATTTTTCCGATGCTCACTATAATTTAAGTTTTGCTCTCTTACTCATGGGCGATTATGTCACTGGGTTTAAAGAATATGAATGGCGATTGAAACGCGGACCATTTACAGGTGATTGTTTTTCGCAGCCATTCTGGGATGGCTGCGAGGTTCTGGATAAAACGGTATTTGTATATAGTGAACAAGGGTTTGGAGATAGCATTCATTTCTGCCGATATCTGACAATCATTTCGCAACGCGTGGGTAAGTTAATACTGGGATGTCGAAAAGAACAGTCGAGGTTGTTTCAAACACTCATTGGTGTTGATCAGGTTCTTGTTCAAGGAGATCCGGTTCCTGAATTCGACCTTCAATGTTCGTTATTGAGTTTGCCTTATTTGATCAAAACAGATGATACCTCTATCCCTTGTGAGACCCCCTATATTTTTCCGAATCTTGCAATGCAGCCTGAAAGCTTGGGGTATGCCATACAGAACATATCCCCACTGAAAAAACGCATTGGGATTGTTTGGGGCGGTAATCCTGATAATAAAAATGATAAATTTAGATCAATCCCTTTAAAAACAATGGCTCAATTGTTTACATTTCCAGATATTCAGTGGTTCAGCTTTCAAAAAGGCCCTCAGGCAAAAGATGTTCTTCCTTATTCAGGGCAGGTGATCGATTTATCAGAAGTATTCAATGATTTTTTTGATACAGCCTGTGGTCTCTGTCAAATGGATTTGTTGATTACCGTAGACACATCTGTTGCACATCTGGCTGGAGCTCTGGGAATACCGGTCTGGTTATTGATCCCTGATCAACCGGATTGGCGATGGCTTCTGGATCGATCAGACAGTCCGTGGTATCCAACCTGTTTGATTTTCAGGCGTGGTCACAATGAAGACTGGCATCCTGTAATCGATCAGGTAAAAGAGGGGCTAAATTCAATAATTGCCCAGATGCCTGCCCCCAGCGTTCAAACATATTTTAATCATGGCATCGACTGCATGGGCCAAGAGAATGAAACAATGGCATGTCTTGCCTTTCAAAAAACCCTTTCCATCTATCCAACCATGTGGGAAGCAGAACTTAATCTTTCTGGTCTTTTTTTAAAAGCCAATCATTGTTTTGCTGCCATTCAATATGGTCAAAGGGCTTGTCGAAGAAATATTCATCCAAATGTCAGTTGGCATAATTTAGGCGCAGGGTATCATCAGTGCGGCGATATCTCATCATCCATAGAGTGTTATCAAAAAGCCAAAAAGGCTGCTCCAGATGATCCAAAAATCAATTTTGAATTAGCCAAACTCTTTCTGCAAGAGGGTCGGTGGGAGGACGGTCTGCCGTTGTTTGAATACCGACGATTTTGTGATCATCTTCCAAAACGCCGGCAATACAAACTTCCGTATTGGGATGGAAAACCATTTAAAAATAAAAATTTGCTGCTTTATTCAGACATTGATGCCAAAGAGCTTATTCTGTATCTCAGGTTTATACCACGCGTTAAAGAATATGGCGGCACGGTTATTCTGGATGCTCCTGCTGACATGTATCGATTACTGATCGATAGGCCTGGCATTGATCGAATCTTTTATTATAATGATCGCCTTGACAGTGAGTCTGAAACAATATTTGATTTACAATTGTCACTACAAAGTCTGCCATATATACTTGGCATCAGTAAAGACGATATTTCTTTTCAGAAGCCATATATTAAAACGCGGAAGCCTTATCTTCCTTTGCTGGATGCCATCCATAAGCATGACAAGCAATTGAAAGTGGGTATTTCCTGGTTATCTGGCCCAATGTCAAACGATGCATATGACAATTTGATAGAAACGTTCACCCCCATTTTTCAGTTAAATGATACCTCTTTTTTTCATATAGGATTTAAAAGAAGCAACACAGAATCTCAATTATTCCCGGACAATGTGGTTGATCTTACTTTCTGTATTGATGATTATTGCGATCTGGCAAATGCCATTGAACAAATGGACATTATCATTACCCAGGATAATTCTATTGGGCATCTGGCTGGTGCTATGTGTAAAACCGTTTATATGATATTACCCCATGTACCCAATTGGTATTGGTCAATGAATTTACGGAAATCGGACTGGTATCCAACGATAAAGCTGTTCAGACAAACGTCTCTGTCAGATGTGCAAACAATGGTGCAGGAGATTTCTAAAAATATGGTGGCGTCCTTATCTCTTACAAAGAAGCAACAGGAAAAGCCCATCAGATACCATGATCCATTTGATTCTGGTTCTATGCTGGTGCATGCGCCAGGATATATGGATGGAGTCACTGGTTATCATGTTCATACACAGTCTTTTTTTAATGCATTGAATCGTTTGGTTCCTGTTCTTGAAACAGAAATGCAACTGGACAGACGCCTGAAAAATTCCATTCACTATCTAAAAGAAGAGATTATGCCCAAAGGGACAGATATCATCAATATTGCTATTCGTCCCATCCATCGACTGGATGTTTTATCCGTCTGTCCAGGGATAAAGATTGGATTCATTGTGTTTGAATCCAATCATATTCCTTATGATTGGTTGGATTCATTGTCTTTTGCAGATAGACTATGGACTCCCAGCCAATGGGGAAAAAAGGTTTTGATT
This sequence comes from Deltaproteobacteria bacterium, assembly GCA_002753725.1. GTDB lineage: Bacteria > Desulfobacterota > Desulfobacteria > Desulfobacterales > Magnetomoraceae > Magnetomorum. Next base: position 3,199 of record PEAL01000091.1, on the reverse strand, counting down.
GGTCATGGCATAAAACAGGATATCATTCAGGTTATTCCTGAAGGTGTTAACTCTCATGCATTTGATATAAAGGGGTCTCGACTAAACTATCTTGATGACATGGATGCATTTAAATTTCTTTATGTGGGAAAATTTGAAGAACGTAAAGGAACCGAATCGCTGATCGTTGCATTTGATGAAGCTTTCAGGGACAATGACGCCGTCCGTTTGATCCTGTGCAGCCATACCTATACAAAAGATTTTCATTTCCAGGATGTTCTGAAAAGGTTAGACATCAGGCATCCCCAAAAAATTATTCGCCTGGGACCCTTTGCCAGAAATGAAGATCTGGCTGATCTGTATCGCAGTTGTGATGCCTTTGTCATGCCCACACGCGCTGAAGGTTGGGGCTTACCGATCATTGAGGCCATGTCCTGTGGACTACCGGTAATTGTCACTGGATACAGTGGATTGACAGAATTTGCAACCAATGAAAACGCCTATCTCGTTGATTATACACTTGAAGACATCACAGAACCCTTTGGATTACAGCTTGAAAGTCAATCCACAAATTATGGTCAATGGGCCAGACCGGATATGGAGCATTTAAAAGATTTAATGCAATACGTAGTGGCCCATCCGGATAAAGCTAAAAAGCGCGGCCTATTTGCATCTTATGAGATTCATTCAAAATGGACATGGCAGCACGCAGCAAAAAAAGCTCTTGATGCGATTCAATTGTTGAGACACTAATGCCCCTTCTTAAAAGTATTACTAAATTATCTACAAGTGATGTCGTTTGAGTTATTCCTTTTCTTTTTTTGTGAGATGTATAATGAACCGCATTCTCTCAATCATAATTCTTTAACCCCTCAATATATTCCGATACCGAATCAACAGTGTTTCGCTTTGATGATTCGGTAAACATTCCATAGATAAAGGGTTCCCCTTGATTGATTTCAAACAAATACCTGAGAATCAGTATGCCATCGGTCATAGCCTGTACTTGCCCATTGGCATCAATATCAAGAAAGGCTTTGCCCTGATTTAGAAAGGATGAAATATGTTCCAGAGTTTTTCGGGAGGCTGTCGCAGGCACAATTTTAGATAAATCAGAAATGGTTTCTAAAGATTCATTCAAATATAATACAATCAATACGCCATCAGAAAGGGCATTGATTTGACCATCACCATCAATGTCCAAATTAAAAGATTCCTGAACAGTGATTTGAAACAGTGAACTCGCTGTCAGTCCCAATGCATCTGTGACAGTTATTAATACAGATACTACGCCCCATTGATTGTCTGTCAGGAGGATTACCAGGCTTTGAGATTCCTCCGCTCCAGAACGATTGATGTTATCCAGGGAAAGCAATGAAGGGTTATCCGATTGGATATGAATATTGAGTTGGCTGGCGGATGTTTCAGGATCAGCAATTCGAAAGAAAACGGTTAAAGGACAGGCTGGACTTTCACACTGAATATCCGGAATCCATGAAATTTCAGGTGCAGTATTGCTGGTTCCAGAACAGGATTCAAATGCGCCAATATCATCTGATCCATTACAAGGTCTGGATATATTGCGTGCATCAATGACCAAATTCGTCTGACCGGTGTTGATTGCCGGCCCATAAGTATAAAACCCGTGGGTTTGCAAATGGCCACCATTATATGCCAGTACGTTCAAGTTAGGGCTTGAACCTATAATAGAATGCGTTATAGTTCCAGATACTGTGTTGCCTTCATTTTTTTCTATCAGGTTATAATCATCGGATAGTATCGTTCCCCAAAAATCATGAAAAATTTCAATGGAATCACTGAGATCTGAATTACCCGCAAGGATGGTATTTTTTAATGTACAGGTGCCATTGGTAAAAAGTCCTCCGCCATTGCCCAAATCATTCAACGAATAATCTGCGGTATTATTATAAATGGTACAACTGTCTAACTGAACAATACCTTCATTCAGAATGCCACCACCATGACCGTCAGATATATTGCCACTTATTGTACAATTGTTTAAAATAGCGGTGGTGTTTTCATCAATAAAAAGTCCACCACCACCATAGACATAGGAGCCTGTCACACGATTTGCGTTGATTGTGCATTGGGATAAATGCAATAGCGGCCCTTTACTGTTAACTCCCCCGCCTTTGTAGTTTGATTGATTCTGTGTAATGGCACATTGTTCCAACCACAGGCGTCCTCGATTTTGAATGCCACCTTCCTTGTTTCCGTGCCGGATTGTCATGTTACGAAGGGTGACGTCACAATTTTCATTAATCTTAACGACAGAGGATGATGCTGTATCCGGATTTTCAGAGGCCTGAACAATAGTCATCAAGGGAGACTGACCGTTGATGACCAGACTTTTATTAACAACAATCTGCTCTGTATAGATAAAACCAGCTACGAAGATGATATCAAAATCATCTGCCTGAAAAATGGCCTGAGTTATTGAAGACAAGGGCAATCCGCTGGCAACCTGAAGTGTTTCAATAAAGTTAATGGAAATATCAGATATATAAGCGTTGATAACGGATGATGCTTGAATATTATCAAACGCACTGTTTTGAAAGGAAATTATGATATTTGAGCAATCATTGGTATTATCATGGTTGACAGCCCTGCCATCCATTTGAAAAACCAATGTCTGGCTATTCTGGCGAATAATCATCGGGGTCAGGCCGGATGGCATATTTTCGATGAATACATGGGGTTGAGAAAAAATATCCCCATCATTGCCTGAAAAATAGGCATTTTCAAGTTGAATGGTAAGGGGAATGGCATTGTTTATCTGGCCCTGATTATGTTCTGACTCATGAAACACACGTGCGCTGTAATGAAGAGAGGGCCTTATTAAAAGGACTGGCGCAGGATCTTGTCCATTAACAACAGTCCAACCCGTTGATGGTGGCAGATTATTTTGAGCGAGGTTCTGATATAAGGGGCTTGTATCACGAATTTCCCAAACATCATTATAACTGAATCGAATTTGAAATACGCCACTCACAAACCGCTGCTTGTTGTTATATAAACCGCTCTGCACATAAATACCATTGATAGATTCCAAACCAGCATCTTGAATTTCAATAAATGTGGCGAAGCTGTTTGTTGGTATTAGAAATAGTAAAAATAGGTAGGAAAAAAATTTTTTCATGTCTTAATCCTTAGGAATCGCGATTACATAACTTTCCCATTTAAAATCCCTTGACTGGAG
>PEAL01000572.1 GCA_002753725.1 Deltaproteobacteria bacterium | reverse complement strand
TATAAATTTTTTTTGATCATCTAAATTTTAATTAAAAAGGAGAGTTTTTTATGATGAAGTATTTTTTGAAATTAACTGCCATTCTGATTGCCTGTACGATTGTACCGGCGTGTTCTTACTTTGGCAAAAAACAGATTGACCCAGGGTTAACATCTGAAGCCGTTCAGCGTATCGAGACGTTACTGGTTATTTTTGATGCAACAGAAACCCATGAAGAACAAGCATTTGGAAAGAAAAAACTTGATGAGTCCAAAAACATTCTCACATTGTTAAATAATGAGCTTAAAACGCTTGAATTCACCGGTGGTTTGAGAACTGTTGCCAATACCACACAGTTGATTTATGGGCTGTCACGACATAACGCGACTAAGTTTCAAAGTGCTGTGGATTCTGTCACCATTGCAAAAGGCAAAATTTCTATGAGTGCGGCAATCAATGCAGCAAAATATGATCTCAAGGCAGCATCTGGAAATACTGCGGTCATTATTGTCAGCGATGGTATGTCCAGTAATAATTATGCCTTAAAATCAGCAGAAATATTGGGATCTGATTTTGGTAAGCGTCTGTGTTTGTATACGATTCTTGTCGGAAATCACCCACAGGGTGCCACGTATATGACACAATTGCCTAAAAAAGCTGCTTGTGGTTTTCCAATAGCTGCCAGTCAATTAAATACACCGGCAGCCATGAAAGCTTTCATTAAAAGCGTTTTCTTTGCAGCCTCAACAGATAGCCTGATTGAAATGGATCTTCAGGGCGCTGATGCTGATGGCGACGGCGTTCCCAATACTGCTGATCAATGTGATCGAACCCCCAAAGGTGCCGAAGTGAATGCCAATGGCTGCTGGAATATTCAACAGATCTTTTTTGACTGGAATAAAGCAGATGTCAAGGCTCAGGATATTGAAAAACTGGCAAAAGCAGCCAGCGTTTTCAAAGCCAATCCCAACATCAGCGTTGAACTTCAGGGACATACTGATGTTACCGGTGATGCCGCTTACAATCAAAAATTGTCTGAAAATCGAGCGGAAAATGTCAAAAAAGCTTTGATCAAAAAAGGCGTTTCCAAAAAACAGATGTCCACACGGGGTTTTGGAATTACACAACCCCTAGCACCGAACGATTCCGAAGAAAATCGAGCGAAAAACCGACGCGTTGAAACGGTTATTCAATAAAACGACAAAAATCGGTGAAACCAGGATCCTTTTTTTTCTGGTTTCACTGATTTTTGTCATTGATACATTATGCGCTTGATTGATCGCTGGCACAGACAACTGAATTATCTTCGGGTCTCCATTACCGACCGATGTAATTTAAGATGCATCTATTGTCAAACCGGACCTGTTTTTCATAAGCAGAATCATGATGATATTTTAAGGTATGAAGAAATTCTTCGAATCATCACTGCGGGTATCGCATTGGGAATTACGAAAGTTCGCATTACAGGTGGAGAGCCCCTGATTCGAAGAAATGTTTTTTCATTCTTAAAAGATGTTTCGCACTTGCCAGGCTTGGAAGATGTATCTTTTACAACCAATGGATTACTGCTTGAACGACACGTTCAGGATATTGTCGCCGCTAAAATCCAACGAATCAATGTCAGTCTGGACACCTTGAAGGCTGATAAATTTATAGCCATTTCTGGCGCCGACCGATGGCAACAGGTGTGGAATGGGTTGATCGCAGCACACACTGCCGGAATTTTTCCTATCAAATTAAACGTCGTTGCCATGAAGGGGTTGAACGATGATGAATGGCTTGCCTTTGCTGACTTAACCCGCCACTATCCTTTTTGGGTAAGATTTATCGAATTGATGCCTGTTGGTCACTCCGACCTGTATGCACAACGATGGGTTTCATCAGATACCATCAAAAAAACAATAGAATCAAAATTTGGTAAACTGATTCCCCTTGAAAAACATGTTCATGATGGCCCTGCTGAGCGTTTTAAACTGAATGACAGTAAGGGTGAGATTGGCTTTATTCATGCCATCAGCCATCATTTTTGCCAAACATGCAATCGACTTCGATTAACAGCCAATGGATGTTTACGCGCATGCCTGTTATCTGACCAACAGATTGATCTTAAAACACTTATCAGACAAGGCTGCTCTGATAAGGATATTCAGCAACAATTGATAGCAGCCGTGTCACTAAAGCCCATATCTCACCAGAACCTCGATTCACCCATTGCTTGTTCTGAACAAATGGTTCGTATTGGCGGTTAGCAGTCAATTCATCTTTAAACCAGCGCCATAAGAAATTTTTCAGCGGGTATCACTCTAATATTACTCTGTTTATCTAAATAATCAAACGTATTAGATTTTGTCACAAAGTATTTTTGTTCAATATTTAATTTGTTACTAAAATATTTCATATGATTCATATTTTTAGGTTTATCCAATTTACATTCAACAAGCATCCAGGGCGTATCCTCCCAAAGGATAAGAAAATCAACCTCTCTTTTTTCCCTGTCTCTGAGATAATGAAGTCTGGCCTTAATACCAAAAACATCATAATAAAAATTGCAAAATTTCATCAGGTGAGAAGCGATGATATTTTCAAATTTAAGACCATCGTTTTTGATTTCAGACCAATCCCAGAGATAATATTTGGATTCTTTTTTTAACGCTCTTTCCAGTCTTTTGTGATATGGCGGCACCTTGAATATATAATAATTTCTGCATAACACCTCGATCCATTTTTTGATTGTTGCAGGCGAAACGTCAATATCCTCTGCTAATGAGGACAAAGATAATGGAGAAGAGACTCTTTTGGGCATCAATGTCCCCATCAATTCAAGTTTTGAAATGTTAACAATATTTTCAAAATCTCTAATATCTTCTCTGAATATTCGTTCAAAACGTTCATTTTGCCATCGCCTGGTAACCCGTTGGGATTGTGATAACAACGGCTCTGGAAATCCACCACATTGAAAAAGGGATTCCATATTTTTACCTGTGGCATTAAAATCTAACAATGGTGGGGTGCTTGAAACAGTGTCGGCTGTAAAAAATTTATCTTCAATTTCTGCCAGTGAAAATGGATGCAAGCGGTAATAATGATATCTGCCTAGAAGGGAATCGCCACCTCTTCTAAA
>PEAL01000571.1 GCA_002753725.1 Deltaproteobacteria bacterium | reverse complement strand
AATTGTGATGATTGGTTATATGATTCGAATTGCTTATCCAATACCTGATCAATCAGAATGAACAATTAAAGACAATAATTCTCAACATATTTAATTATTTTAATGAGTTAAAATAATTAATATCACAACCATTATCATAAAAAAATAATTATTAGGAGGATGTAATGGATTACCCTATTTGGGAATTAAACCGGGCAGGTGGTGGATTCCTCATCGCTTTAATTGCATCGATTCATGTTTATGTAGCCCATTTTGCTATAGGGGGTGGATTATTTTTGGTATTAACAGAAAAAAAAGGATACAAAGAACAATCACAATTTATAATAGACTTTGTTAAATTCCATGCAAAATGGTTTATGATGATTTCAATGGTTCTCGGCGGATTAACTGGTGTAGGAATATGGTTTTGTATCAGTATTTTGAGTCCAATGGCCACATCAATATTAATCCATCATTTTGTATTTGCATGGGCTTCCGAATGGGTATGTTTTACAGGAGAAATTATTGCTCTTATTCTTTATTATAAACGATTTGATTACATGGAGCCTTCTGCTCATCAGAAAATAGGTTGGTTTTACTTTATATTTGCCTGGCTATCTTTGTTTTTTGTCAATGGTATCATCACGTTCATGTTAACCCCTGGACAATGGATTTATACTGGAAATTTTTGGCATGGTTTTTTTAATCCAAGTTTTATACCTTCTTTACTATTTCGTACAAATTTGGCATTAATGATTGCAGGCATATTTGCATTAATAACAGCAGTCTATATTCCTACAAAGCATGAGAGAGACTATTTAATTCACTACTGTGCAAAATGGTTAATTATTCCATTAATTGCATTGCCAATATTTGCTCATTTTTATTTTCATTCACTTCCAGGCGAAACAAAATGGCTTATTCAAAAAGGCTCTCCTGAAATTTTTCCTTTTGTTCAAATCATGATTGGTTTAACACCTATTATATTAATTATTGGTATTATCATGATTTTAAAAACCTCTGATGATATTAAAAAAGTGCTCACCTGGGGGGTACTTATATTTGGTTTTATATACATAGGATCTTTTGAATATATCAGAGAAGCGTCACGAAGGCCTTATCTTATATCAGGATATCTTTATTCAAATGGAATAAAAAAACAAAAAGTAGATGATATCAATCAGGAAGGTATTCTTCATGCTGCAAAATGGGTCACCCATAAAACTATTACTGACAATAATCAATTAGAAGCAGGTAAAGATATTTTTCGCATTGAATGTAGCTCATGTCACTCTATTGGTGGCATAATGAATGATATCAAACCATTAACTCAAAAATATTCTTTGTATGGCATGGATGCTTTTTTATCTGGAATGGGGGGATTAAACACATATATGCCGCCATTTATAGGAACAAAAGAGGAACGAATTGCCTTATCTCAATATATTGTTGAAGGATTACATCATAAATCAAACATTCAGAAAAGCGTTGATATCAAAGAATGGCCATTAGAAATACCATTATTCAATTCTCAATCTGATGATTATATTCTCCTTGCATGGAGTCAACGAGGCATGCAAATGATTTCTGATTGCAGTGCTCAATTTGTGATTCAACCACCAGGAAATGATATTTTTTCACAAATGATTCGTAGAGGAAGAATTCCAGAACTGATAATCGATGATTTCACAATAACATATGAGATTGAACCAGGGTTTGAATCACCATCCCAATTCATTGATTTTTGGAGATATGTGAATACAATATATGGCAAACGTATTCAGGAAAATTTGGGGTTATCACAATCAGGGCTTTCAGGACAGATGGTATTTAAAAATGAAGCTATCGCATTTGCAGCAGATCAAATTCCAATTATTCCATATCATAGCCAAAAAGGATACAATCCATATCCACTCATCAACATCAATGCAAAAGCAAAGGATTCAAAAAAGAAAATTGCAACTACCCGCATGGTTTCATCTGTATCTACTGAAATGGGGTGTAAAACTTGTCATGGAGGATCATGGGCGTTTAATGATCAGGCTGGTATTGAAAAACAAACTGCAATCGATATTTTGACTGTTCATGATCGAAAAAATCAAACTGATCTTATGGTATCTGCTCGCAAACAACAACCAATCATGTGCCGATCGTGCCATGACGAATCATCACAAACACATTTAAATTTATCAACAGCCATTCATGGCGTTCATGCCTACTATTTATCAAACCGGGGATCAGATGCATGTCTTCAATGCCATCCGGGCCAAACTTCTGGTCCAAGTGGTGCATTACGCGGTGTTCATATGCAAATTGGTTTAGATTGCATAACATGTCATGGTCATATGGAAGATCATGCTATCAGTTTATTAAAAAATGAATTACAACAACAAAAGAATCATGCATCGCGATTAATAACATTGATTGTGCCAAGAGCATATTCTGATGGTGAAACGATATTACCTCGAAGACCTTGGGAACAGGAACCAGATTGTCTAACGTGCCACATTAACTATGACACGCCAAACATGCCTGTTTCAGCGTTTAACCGATGGACTGAAGGAAAAGACTATTTATATCAAAATCGTACAGATGAAGTTGGCATACATTGTGCCGCCTGTCATGGGGTCGCGCATGCTATTTATCCAACAATAAACAGCTATGGAGAAAATCGCGACAATATCCAACCGATTCAATATCAGAAGATACCAGCATGTATTGGATCATATAATAATTGTAGCGTTTGCCACAAGGTTGAAATGGAGAATTCTATTCATCATCCAAATATGAAATAGTAAGTAAGTAATTCTAAAAAATAAACATGGTCGTCCGAAAGAGGTTTATTATCTTTCAATTTTGGTTTTTCAGTGCGTCAGTATCAATCCGTGTAAAATTGGAAAAAACAAAGTTGAACGATAATATTTTTTCAAAATTATGCACTATTGATGAATGTTAATTAATATAATCTGCATCTTATCATATTAAGATGTTAGATGTTATGCCTTTACTATTAAAATTGGAAATGTCTGAAAACAACAATAAATGTCATTTTTATCGGAAAGTTGTTGAAAATCACTGAAATAGATAAACAACCATTGTTCTAAGGGCTATGACATATAATAT
>PEAL01000570.1 GCA_002753725.1 Deltaproteobacteria bacterium | reverse complement strand
CATCAAAAATAAGGAGATGAACGGTTTTTTATATTGAATGCAGTGATAAAGCTGTCAATAATGATTCAATCAATAATTATTTAGGGAAAACAAAGGGGATGCGGACTATGAAAACGCTGAAAGGTTCATTCAAAACAATTACTATATGTATTGGTTTTATATTCGGTATTATTTTATCTGCACAGCCGATTTTAGCCCAGGGCAACATTCATTACGGACGTTTGAATGTCAAACCTCAAATAGGTGCTATACTTGAACACAACAACAACATTTTTTTGGATGCAAACAATGAGACTGAAGATACAATTTTAACATTGCGACCATCCATTGCCATTGAGTATATGGATTCTCGTCCAGGGAATTATTTTCAATCTGGATATGACCTGGAATTTGCCTCTTATTTTAAAAAGAATGATAACAACTATCAAAAACATCAACCCTTCCTGACATTTGGTATGCAAACGCCAGCCGGTTTTTTTGGGCGGTTTAGTGAACGATTTATGAAAACAGCAGATCCATATGGCGCAGAAAATAATTATGGTGAAGGAAAAAGAACCGCGAGGACTGAAAATACACTCGATTTTACCTTTGGTTACCAATTTATGGATCGTTATTCAGTAGAAACCTTGTTTCAAAATTTTGCTCTCCGATACAGAGATAATCTTGATCAATGGCAGGATCGGACAGAGAATATCTTTCAATTAGGATTTTACATGAGAGTAACCCCGTCTGGAAAAACATCCATGCTCGCTGAATATCGATTTACAGATGCTACCTATGATCGTCAGATTTCTTCAGTAGCTCAAGATCACCAACTGGGTGATTTTTTAGTAGGATTCAGGTTCGAACCAGGGGCTAAATTATCTGGTGCAGTAAAGTTAGGCTACGGTAGCAAGGCTTTTGATCGAAGCGTTGATCAAAGTAACAATCCTTACGAAGATAACAATACCTGGCTTATCGAAACAAATGTTCAATTTCAATTCTCAGAAATTACAAATATGGGGTTTCGTTTTACCCGCAGCATTGAAGGCGCACCTGACATGGATGCTGCATCATACGTGGATACAACCATTGGTTTTGATTTATATCATCAAGTCAAACACAAAACGTTTTTCAAATCTGGTTTAGCCTGGACCAATTCTGATTACAGGGATGAAAATCCGGGGATACCGAATAAATATTTTAATTTGTACACGATCTATTTAGGACTGGATTACAATATTCAAGAATGGTTAAAAGCTGGATTTAAATATTCATATGATACCAAAACCGCAAGTCATTCAAGGTGGTATGATACGGCTGAATATACAAACAACAAATTGGTTGTTGAAGTAAACGCCATGTTTTAATGAATAATTTAAGGTTTTTTGGATGTGAATCAATAAAAAAAGGGGAGCTTTCCCCTTTTTTTATTGATTCACATCCAAAGTTTTTTTTCAAGCGGCAGAACAGAATAACAATTTCTGTAAGCCTACCATTTTAATTGTTCTGTACGACTCTCGAGTACAAATCAAATCGGAAAAAATAACTATGAATCTTTTTCAACAATACTCCCTGATGCAAAAAAGCAATGCGTTGCGTTATGCAATAGTAGCCATGCTGAGCCTTTTGTTATACGCCTGTGTTTCGCAAAATGGCCCGGTTGTTACAATAAAATCAATCGAAACAGGTCTTTCCAGCGAAATCGCCCCAGAGTATCAGAAAAAAATTGATGAGATCAAGCGAAATGCTGCTTCTCAATCTAAAGACAGTCAGCTATATCAAGTGATCGAATCGACACACAATATGCTTGTATCCGACTATTTAAAGTTGCACCCGGAAACCCTGAACAGGGATAAAGTTGACTATAAAGTTGGCGGATATGACGTTTTAAGCATTACGGTCTATGAGGAAGCCGACCTGTCACGAAGTCATGTTCGCGTGGCTGCCGATGGATACATTAGTTTTCCATTGATTGGCCGCATGAAAGTTGACAATCTGAATACATCAGAAATCGAGCAACTGATCACTCAAAAATTAATGGAAGGACAGTTTTTATTTGATGCTCATGTATCGGTGATGGTTGAAGAATATCGCAGCAAACAATATCTGGTACTCGGCTCTGTCAAAGCTCCTGGAAAATATTATCTTCGTGAACAAGAACGATTTTTAGATGCTATTTCACGTTCCAAAGGTATTGATTTTGAGCAGGGTGGCAAACAGGCCATGATTGTTAGAACTGAAAATCAAAACACAGAGTATGAACGAAAAATTGTTATTCGAATTGATTTGGAAGGATTGCTCAATGGAAGCGATCAACAGTCAAATATACCATTGCAAGACAATGATGTTCTTTATTTTCCAAAGCCTGAATTTTTTTATATCATTGGTCAGGTAAAAAACCCCGGTTCCTATCCATATCTTCAGAAAAAAGTGACTTTGGTTGAGGCAATCAGCATGGCCGGCGGTTTTACTCAAATTGCTGCCCGAAACCGCACACGCATTATCCGCGTAGAGAATGGTATTGAAAAAATTATTGAAGTTAAAGTCGATGCAATAACCAATTCTGGAAAAAAAGGACAGGATGTCACTGTACAACCTGAAGATGTTATTGTTGTTCCGGAAAGTTTCTTTTAATTTTATAACGGCGTAGGTTCAATTATGACAAACGATGAACAAAAAATTGATATCCGAAATTATTTTCAAATAATGATGAAGCGGAGATGGACCATCTTCTCTGTATTTTCAATTATTTTTTTCAGCATTCTGATTTATACGCTAACAGCAACCCCTACCTATCAATCAACGGCACGACTGGTGATTGAAAAAGAAAATCCCAATGTTGTTTCTATTCAGGAAGTTATGTCTGTGGATGCATCTACCTCAGATTATTACCAAACGCAATATAAAATTATTGAAAGTCGCACCATTGCTCGGGAGGTAATTCATCGTCTCAACTTGAAAACCAGCGAAGAATTCTTCCCCAAAAAAAGGGAAACATTTCTGACGCATATTCAAAAAAGTATCCAACAAATTCAACAATCTGTCCAGGAATCTGTTTTATCGATTTTTCGAACCGCTAAAAAGGATAACCCCCCCCCCAAAAAAAGATGATTTAGATGCG